>JASFUJ010000132.1:0-7349 GCA_050050355.1 Acidobacteriota bacterium | reverse complement strand
AGCCGCCGCCGGTGCACAGCGGGTCGATGCGGCTCGAGACCACCACCGTGCCGAGCGCGTCCGGGGACAGGAGCCGGGCGGCGGCGGCGCTCAGGTCGTCGGGCCCGAGGCTCTCGAGGATCGCCGGATCCCGGACGGCGGCCGGGCCCGATCCTTCCGTGGAGGACAGCTCGAGCGCCCGCCGGCGCAGGATGACCCGGGGGGCCTCCCGATCCAGGAGCGACCGGCTCCGGACCAGCTCGAGGGCGACCTCGGCCTCGGCGGTGCTCACGCCGTCCGACGCCAGCGCGCGGAGCTCTTCGAGGGCGATCTCCCGGGCCCGCTCCGGGTCCGTCGTCTGGGTCGCGATCCGGAGGAGGAAGAGGTCGGGGCCGACGGGGGTCGTCTCGGTCGACACGGTGTGGGTGAGCTCCTCGTCGAGACGGAGCCTCCGGTGGAGCCGGGAGAAGTGTCCGTTGCCGAGGATGTGACCGAGGACCTGCAAGGCGTAGAAGTCCTGCGGCTCCCGCAGCTCCACCGCCTGTCCGAGGAGCAGCAGCGGCGGGTTCGCGCCGCTCAGGACCGTGCAGCGCGTGGCCCCGGCCGGGAGCCGGGCCGGAGCGAGCGGGGGCAGCGTCGCGGAGGCCGGCGCGGAGCCCTCCGCGGGAGCGGCCCGTTCCAGGAGCCCGATGCTCTCGGCCAGCCGGGGCGGGGCGCCGGGGGGGAGCCAGAGGGTGAGGACCATCCGGTCCGGCCGGAAGGTGCGGGACCGGAACGCCTCGGCGGCCTCGGTCGTCGGCAGGGCCGCGCCCGCCGACGCCGGTCGCTCCCCGTCGGCGGTGTGCACGAGGAGCTGCTGCAGCAGGAGGTTCCCCTGGGTCCAGGGGTCGGTGGCGGTGCTCTCGACGCGCGCGCGGACGCCGGCGCGAGCCCGCGCCCAGGCCGCCTCGGGGAACGGCTCCCCCGACAGGCGGAGGGCCAGCAGGTCCAGGAGCTCCCGGACGCTGCCGGACGGGAGCACGAAGTGGATCACGGTCCGCTGCCGGCCGACCGCGACGTCGTGGGAGATGCCGTAGCGCTCGAGGCGCCGGCGCAACCGTTCCCCGTCCGCGGGGTGCGGGCCGGAGATCAGGGCCTCGGCGGCGAGCCGGGCGGCGCCGGCCTCTTCGGGTCGTTCGTGTCCTTCGCCGGCCCCGATCATCAGGATGGCTTCCACCGGGTCCGTCGGAGCCCCTCCCGCCGGCTCCACGGTGGTCACCGCGAGGCCGTTGGCCAGCTCGACGGTGGGTCCGTGGCTCGGAGCGTGCCCGGCCGCGGTCACGGGCCGGCCGAGGAGCCCCTGCATGACCCGGCGTAGCTCCGCCGGGGTCAGTCGGTCCAGCCGCTCGAGCCGGCGGGGGAGCTCCCGCCAGCCGCCGGCGAGGGTCTGGAACCGGCCGAGCTCGGAGGCGAGGGTCGCCGGATCCGTGAGCCGGCGGGCCCGCTCCGTCCGGAGGGCCAGCCGGGCTCCGTCGAGATCCCGGTCGGGGGTCGCGACCAGGCCGAGCATCTGCGTGCGCATCGCGGACCGCAGGGTGTCGGCATCCACGCCGGGAGCGCCGTAGATCTGCATGGCGAAGAGGGCCGGCGACCGGAGCCTGGGGTGGCGGGCGGACGACCCGACGGCCGCGGCGACCCGCCTCGTGCGGACCAGCTCCTCGACCAGGGGCGAGAGCTGCCGGGATTCGAGGAGTCGAGCCCAGACCGCCAGGGCGGCCGCCTCTCGGGTGGTGGCCGGGCCCACCGGGATGCCGAGCTGGAGCAGGAGTGCCTGCCCCCCCGGGCCCCAGGGCAGGAAGAACTGCTTCGGGGCGGCCGGAGTCCTGGTCTCCTCGGGGTGCGGGGAGGCCGTGGCGTTCGCCGGCGGTCGCCAGGAGCCGAAGTGCTCCTCGACCTGCCGGAAGACCGCGTCCGCGTCGAGGGAGCCGACGACGACGATCGCGATCCGATCCGGGGTGTAGAGGGACCGGAAGTGGTCGAGCGCCGTGGGGCGATCGATCGTCCGGATCTCGTCCGGCCGGCCGCGGACCGGGCCGGGGGCCGCGGTGCCCGGGTAGACCCGGGCGCGCAGGTGCTGGAGCGGCTCGGCGTCTGCGCTCGCCGGCCCGATCTCGCGCAGCACGACGTCCCGTTCGGCGTAGAACCTCCGGAACAGTGGGTTGCGCAGCCGGTCGGCCTCGGAGGCGATCCAGGAGCCGACCCGGTCGTTCGGGAGCCGGCAGAAGTACTGGGTGGCTTCGGCGGTGGTCGTGGCGTTGAGCCCCAGGGCGCCGATCGCCTCGAGCTGGCGCCCGTAGGGCTCGCCGGGCTCGGCCAGGGCGTGGGCGCGGTCCCGGGCCGCTTCGAAGGCCGCGCGCAGCTCGGCCGTGCGGTCCGCTCCGGCCTCGGCGTCCTGGGCCTCGGCATCCTCAGCCTCCACGAGGCGGCGGTACGCGGCGTCGACCCGGGCGAGGGCCTCTTCCTCGCGCTCCGGGACGGCCGAGCCCGCGGCCAGCGTCCCGCTGAGGCTCGCGTGCTCCAGCACGTGCGCCATCCCGGATCGGCCGGGCGGATCGTCCAGGGCGCCGGCGGCGACGGTCAGGTTGACCGCGGCCAGCTCCAGTCCGGGCCGCTCGACGACCACCACCGTGAGCCCGTTGTCCAGGCGGTGCTCCCGCACGGACGAGCCTCCCGGGAGCTCGCCCCCGACCGCCGGGACCGGAGCGGCGAGGTTCGCGATCAGCGCGATCGTCGCGACCGGCGAGATCGGGAGGACGCTGCGGAGCCGGCGCATCTACTCGGCGCCTTCCCGGCGGATCACCCGGACCCGGTGATTGAAGGAGTCCGCCACGTAGAGCTCGCCCGGCTCGCCGGTCACGAGCGCTCCCGGGCGGAAGAGCGACGCGTCCCGGGGCGCTCCGCCGTCCCCGGCGAAGCCGGGCCGGTCGTGCGCCCCGGCGACCACCGTCACGTCCCCGGTCTCCGGATCGAGGCGCAGCACCCGGTGGGCGAGGGTGTCCGCGAGGTAGAGGTCGCCGTCGCCGGCCAGGGTCAGGTCGCCGAACTGGAACTCGTCGGTGTCCCCGAGACAGCAGGGCAGGTCGATGGGGATCCGCTCCCCTGCGCGGCTCTCCAGGTCCATCCGGTAGAGCGCCGCGTCCCCGGCCGCCACCCAGTAGAGCGTGTCCTCTCCGGTGACCAGGGAGATGACCGGAAGGGAGAACAGGGTCCGCGGGCGCACCGGCACGGTGGAGATCGAGCCCGAGGAGAGATCGATCCTCCGGATGCACCGGTTGCCGTAGTCGGCCACGTAGAGGGCGTCGTCGGACCCGACCGCGAGGCTGCCCGGCATGTGGAGGCGCGCCTCGGTGGCCGGTCCGCCGTCCCCGGAGAACCCCCGCTCCCCGGTTCCGGCGAAATGCTCCAGCCGGCCGGAGTCGAGATCCACGCGCCAGATCTTGTGCGTCAGGCTGTCGGCGACGTAGAGGCGGCCGTCCCCGTCGATGGCGATGCCCTCGGGCAGCTTGAGCTCGATCTCGGTGGCGCGGCCCCCGCCGTCGGGCAGGGCGCCCCCTCCGGCCACGGTCTCGATGCGGCCCGTGTCCGGGTCGTAGCGCCGGACCCGGCGGTTGCCGATCTCGTTGATGTAGAGGAATCCGTGCGTGTACACCAGGTCGGCGGGGATCGCGAGCAACGCCTCCCGGGCCGGCCCGCCGTCACCGAGCCCTCCGGAGCCGATGACCGTCGAGATCGTCCCGGTCCGGGCGTCGATCTTGCGGATGCGGGCGTTGATGATGTCGGCGATGTAGAGGTCGCCGTCCGCGCCGAGGTCGAGGCGGCCCGGCCCCCAGAGCTGCGCTTCGGTGGCCGGCCCGCCGTCGCCGGAGTAGCCCTTGACCCCGGTTCCGGCGATGGTGGTGATGACGCCGGTCTCGGCGTCCACCCGGCGCACCACGTGGTTCCCGAGATCCGCGAAGAAGACGTTGCCTTCGGGGCCGACGATCACGCCCTCGGGGTAGGAGACCCGCGCCCGGGTGGCCGGTCCGCCGTCCCCCGAGTAGCCGGAGATCCCGGTCCCGGCGAGCGTCCGCAGCCGTCCGGTCTCGGCGTCGACCACGTGGAGCTTGTGGCTGGGGCTGTCGGCGACGTAGACGTTCCCCTCCCGGTCGGTGTCCAGCCGGGCGAGCCGCATGAAACGGATGTCCTCGCTCCGGACGCCGTCCGGGGTCAGTCCCACCCGGCCGTTGCCGGCGAACGTGGTGATCACCCCGGTCTCGGCGTCGACCCTGCGGATGCGACCGTTCAGGGTGTCGCCGACGTAGAACTCGCCGTCCGGGCCGAAGGCGATCCCCTCCGGCTGGTTCAGGAGGGCCTCCGTGGCCGGTCCGCCGTCCCCGCCGAACCCGCGCTCGCCGGTGCCCGCGACCGTGGTGATGATCCCGGTCTCCCGGTCGATCCGGCGGATCCGGTGGTTGTGGCTGTCGACGATGTAGAGCGCGTCGTCCGGACCGACGACCGCGTACTCCGGCCGGGCGATCTGCGCCTCGGATGCCGGCCCGTCGTCCCCCGAGAAGCCCGGCTCCCCCGTCCCCGCGATCGTCCGGATGATCCCGGTCCGGGCGTCGACGCGGCGCACGCGGTGGTTGCCGAAGTCCACGACCACCAGCGATCCGTCCGGTTCGACGACGATCCCTCCGGGCAGCGAGAGCCGCGCCTCGGCGGCCGGTCCGCCGTCGCCCACGTCGCCGCCGCCGGCGACGGTGACGATGAGCGCCCGGCCGGGACCGGGCGCTTCCGGTGGATCGGGGGCCGCCTCGGGCTCGCCGGCCCGGGCCCCGGAGAAGGCGACGAGCAGGAGCGGCACCACGAGGGCGGCCGGCGCGAGGGTGCTCCGTATGAAGAGGGTCCGGCGACGGGACGACGGGGAAGGCTGTACCCACATGATTTCGATGGTCTCGTGGTCCCCCGGAGGCCTCTTCTCCGATCTTGCTCGCCTGGCGGCCCCCCGCGGTCTCAGGCAAGCGCGCAATTCAGGAGAAGACAAGGACCCCGGGGGGAACCGATCATGACTCAGGTTTCACAACGCGACGTTCGTTCGCAGTCGATTCGGTTCGGACACCGGCAGGACGGCGTTGCCTGACGATGGACGAAAGCTCGTTGCAAGGAGAAGAGACCATGAAACGCTCGATCCTCGCCTTCGCGCTCCTGATCGCCGTCGGGATGGTCGCGAGCCCGGCGATCGGCGCTGTCGAGAACGACGCCGACGCTGCGGATTCGATCTTCGACGGTCTGGAGGCCGCGCCTGATGTCATCTACCTGATCGCCAACTCCTCGCTGATCGTCGGTCCCGATCCGAACGGTCGGAGCGAGGAGATCACCTTCGTCGGCCCGGTGACCTCACCGAAGTGGCCGCAGGAGGGCTTCAATCGCCGGACCCTGGAAGACGGCCGGCAGCAGATCGACATCGAGCTCACCGAGTCCCAGCTCGTCGGTGAGAGCTACCTGATGGGCCGCGTGACTCTCGGAGAGCACCCCGATCTGCGATCCCTGGGGACCATCACCCAGCGCATGCCGGGTGACGATCGCCCCTACGTGGCGTCGAACCTGCGCAGCGACCTGGCCGCCGCCAAGGCGCCGGGCCGCACCACCATGACGGCTTCGGCGGCGAACGCCGCGGGAACCGCGAAGATGGCCGCCAGCGGAGAGCTGGTGCCGTACCAGTTCCAGGTCACCCCGGCGGTGGCTCGCACCATCGAGCTGAATCCGGAGGTCAACTGGGACGCCCGCTTCGCGCAGGGGTTCCAGGCCCTCATGGAGAACGCGTCGGCCGTGCAGGAGAAGCGCGTCCAGCCGGCCGTGCTGCCTCCGGTCACCGCGGGCCGTGCGCCTGTCACGGTCGAGCTGCCCAAGGACGTCGTCTCCAAGATGGAGTCGTCCGAGGGAGTCGACTGGGACGGCTGGATGTACCAGGTCGCGCAGACCGAGTTCGATCAGCTCGCCCAGGCCAACCAGATCGTCCGTCCGCCCGAGCGCTACGAGGCGGCCGTGGTTCCGAACGACTTCCTGGTCGCACGGAAGGTGCTCATCACCACCGCGAAGGGGCTCCTCTACAACGAGGCGCCGGTTCCGGTGCGCGGAACGATCAACAGCATCCCGCCGGTGCGTCGTGAGAACACGCCCGTCGGCATGAACGTGTTCCTCGGCATGGAGCTGCCGGTTCCGTTGCTGAACGAGGAAGGCAACGTGGACGGCTGGTTCTACAGCAAGGCGCACATGGCGTATGCGGTCGAGCCGCAGGCCGTGCAGCGCGAGACCGCCGAGGCCAGCCTGACGATCCGCTTCCAGGGCAAGGAGGAGACGATCGCCCTCGAGGGGCCGATCGAGATCCACCACAACGGCGCCGAAGAGACGGCCCACGGCAAGAACACCAAGGTCGAGGTGATCGTTCTGGCCCTGCGGGGACAGAGCGAGCTGCTCGGCGGCGAGGTGATGATGGTCGAGTCGTTCAGCGACCGTGATCGCTTCTCCCGGGGGACCTATGTCTGGCGCGACGGCGAGGCCGAAGCGTCCTCCCTCGATCTCTTCGCCCAGATCTACACGCCGTTCGGGAAGCTCTCCAACACCGAGCCGATCCCGATGACCGGCAAGGTGCCGGGGCTGGTGACCAGGACCCGGTTGCAGAAGCAGAACCTGGACATCCCGTTCGTGGCGATGAGCGGTGAGAGCGTCTTCGAGGCCCAGGCGGGTCGCGCGCTCTACGACGAGGCGGAGCGCCGTCTCGCGGAGGTCGTGGACCTGAGCCTCAAGCTCACCGGCAAGGAGGACCAGCGCACGGGTCCGGAGCCGCCGAGCGCCGAGAAGCTGGCCTCCCTCAGCCAGGGCGACGACTGATCGCCCGGCCGACACCGGGTGGCGCTCACACCACTGCAGATCATTTCGGAGGAGCTCGATGACGTTGCGTTCGATCGTATGGAGCATCGCCGCCGCCGGCTTCGTGACGGCACTCGTCGTCCTGAGCTGTGCGAGCGGAGGCGCCGAGGACGAGACTCTCGGTTCCACCGGCATGAGCTCGGAGGCCAGGCGCCCCCCGGTGTCCGGCACCATTCGAACAGTCGCCGGCGGGCACACTCTCGAGGGTGAGTACTCCCCTCGAGATGTGCCTTTGCTCGGCCCCTGCGGCGCCGTGGTCGATCCGAAGACCGGGGCGCTGTACCTTTCGGACACCATCCGGCACATGGTCGTGCGGGTGTCTCCGGACCGCGAGACGCTCCGCCCGATCGCCGGCACCCAGATCGGCGGTTTCGACGGCGACGGGAAACCGGCCCTCGAGACGTCGTTCCACGTCCCCTGTC
>JASFUJ010000131.1:0-7360 GCA_050050355.1 Acidobacteriota bacterium | reverse complement strand
GAGGTCTATCGCTTCTGCTGGATCACGGACTACCCCATGTACGAGCGTGACCCGGAGACCGGCGAGATCGGCTTCAATCACAACCCCTTCTCCATGCCGCAGGGGGGCATGGAGGCCCTCCTCGCCAAGGACCCCCTGGAGATCAAGGCGTACCAGTACGACATCGTCTGCAACGGGTACGAGCTCTCGTCCGGTGCGGTCCGGAATCACGACCCCGAGCTGATGTACAAGGCGTTCGAGATCGCCGGCTATGACCGATCCGCGGTGGACGAGAAGTTCCCCGCCCTCCAGGAAGCGTTTCGTTTCGGGGCGCCGCCGCACGCCGGTCTGGCGCCCGGGATCGACCGCATCGTGATGCTGCTCGCCGATGCGCCCAACTTGCGGGAGGTGACGCCCTTCCCGATGAACCAGAGAGCCCAGGACCTGATGATGGGAGCTCCGTCCCGGGTCACTGAGCAGCAACTCCGTGAGCTGCACATCGACCTGCAGGACGTCACCGAGGAGGGTGACTAGGGCCCGGTCGCGGAGGCCCTGTCCCGGGCCGAGTCGCCAGAGCCGCGTGTTGGCGCCGCGTGACGGAAGCAGCCCGCCGAAGTCGCTCCGCGGGTCTCCGAGCGCACGCGATGACCAACCTCGGCTCATGCGGAAGGCGAAAGAGGTCGGTGCCACGCAGCTCACCGTCGTGCCGCGGAGGGCACCGCGGACTCCTGGAATCTGCCACGCAGGCTCCAGGCGAGCCCTGAAACCCGCCAGCCGCCGCCTTGCCGTCACTTGAAGCGCCCGGAGTCTCCGGACCATCGGAAGCTGAGCCCCTGGCTACCGCATCAAGCCGCCGTCAGCCGCTCCAGCGCGAGCTCCAAGAGCCGCTCATCGAAGATCCTCAGCTTCCGCTCCCCGGCGTCCGTCCCGCCAGGCCAGGGGGCCAGAGCAGCCTTGATCTCCTCCAGCTCGGGCCGGCAACCTTCCCGCGCCATGAGCCAATCGAGAGTCGCCAGCACCTCGAGGCCGAGCGGAGACTCGAACCCGTCGATCCGATCGGCCGTGCGCTCCAGGGCATCCCGGTACTCGGACGCCTCGCTCCGGAGGTACACCGCGACCGGGTGGGATTGGTACCGGGCGAGACCGACGCTTCGCGATGAGGTCCGGATTCCCGATGCTCACGAACTGATGATCCTGAACCGTCGAGCGGCTGCAGTGAAGGCCGTGCTTCAGAATCCAGGGGAGGTTCGATCGATGGGTGATCCGGAAGATCAGAGCCTTCTCGGGAGTCAGTGTTTCGTTACTGGCCCAGCCGCCTACCCTTGATCCCCCACCTCCGTCGTCGACCCGAACGTCCGCTCCCCGATCCACTCCTGGAGGTCCTGCAACCGGTAGCGCACCCGCCGGCCGACCCGCACGAAGGGTGGGCCACCGCCACTCGAGCGCCAACCCTCCAGGGTCCGCGTGCTCACGGCCAGGAATTCGGCCGCCTCGGTCTGGTCCAGCAGGGGAAGGGCATCCGGTCGATCGGTGGGGAGGGGCATGGAGACTCCTTCGAGGTAGGAAGGTTCCGAACTGCTCGGCCGCAGAGGGCCGAGACGAAGGTCGTGGGTTCCCTGGGATTCCCGTCGGGCCGCCCGGTCGCCGGAGAGGATCCGGTCCCGCCGAACGGCCGCCCGAGACCCGCCCGGGGGGGCAGGTCCTCGCGGATGGTCGCCACGCTCGCAGCCCGCAGGCCATCCGCGAAGAGAAGGCGGGCAAGAGCCTGTCCGTCGAAGCCGTCGTGGTTGGCGCGGGTCTCCCGGGGGGCATTCTTGGTCGATGCCGTCGCGTCCGTCGCCAGTGAAGGTAGGCGCACCCCCACAGCGCTGTCAAGCGATCGACCCGGTTCCAGAAGCGAACCGGGTTCGCTTCCAGCCACAGCAGAGCGCTCGATGCCCCCGTGTCCGACCGGGACCGGTCCGTCACCCGAACCTTCCACCCGCCTCACCCGGAACCCTCGACCCCGATCCCGATTTTCCACAAGCCGCCGGCCCCCGACTACGAGGAAGGTAGAGGATCTACTAGAGGAAGAACTACAGGGGGCCGCGGAAACCCCCGGAAACACGGGCCCGAGCGCCGCCGAGCGCAGGGAGGCATGCGCACGAACGCAGGAACCCATGCGCGCCCATCGCAGGGACCCATGCGCAAACCCGCAGGGACCTATTTGTGGACCGAAGGGCCCTATCCACAGGGTCCTGCGGAAAACTCCACGGGCTCCT
This sequence comes from Acidobacteriota bacterium, assembly GCA_050050355.1. Classification (GTDB taxonomy): domain Bacteria; phylum Acidobacteriota; class Thermoanaerobaculia; order Multivoradales; family DATKCC01; genus JASFUJ01. The sequence continues at coordinate 5,120 of JASFUJ010000131.1, read as the reverse complement.
GCACGGAGGGATGCGCGGAGGCACTGCGGAGCCCCGGCGCGGGGGAGTCCGTGCGCGGGGCAGCGAGCTCGACCCCGTCCCGACACCGGCGAGCCCCTCACCGAGTCACCCCCCGCGCCACGTGCGGCCCGCTCGGGTACAGTCGCAGGGCCTCCCGCGTCACCTCGAACCGCAACCGCGGATAGACCACCCGGATCCGCTGCAGGGCCTTTCGCGTCTCGATCCGGAAGTTCCGGAGCCGCTTCTCCTGGCTCCCGAACTGCCGCGCCAGCTCCGGCCACCGGATCGAGACCGGCCGGCGGAGCCGGCTCATCCGGTGGGTGGTCCAGGCGTACAGGTCGAGGGCGAACGACGACGTCAACGCCCGCAGCACCCGCCGGTCGAGCGGCACCGGATGGCTCACCAGCTCGGTGTAGAAGTCCGGGCTCAGGACCAGCCACCCGTCCTCGGCCACCCGGCCGGTCCGCTCGGCCCCGGGAGACGACCACCAGACCACCGAGCGCGACGCGATCCGCGTCCCGAGCTCCTCCCGCACGTCCGCGCCGCCGGTCCGGCCCGTCCAGGAGCAGGAGATCGTCGTCGCAAACAGCCGCACCACCTGACGGCGGAAGCGCCCCAGGGGGCCGTTGGCGCCGCCGCTGGTGCGCACACCCACGGTCCGCATGAACGCCGCCATGCTCTCGCCCAGGTGAATCTCCCGGCACTTCGTCCGGAGGGCCTCCCGGCACAGGTGTGCCAGCACCAGCCGGGGGTACCGGCCGTACGGCAGCCCGATGTGTGGCGGGGCCTGGAGTGTCAGCGTGTAGTCGCCGTTGCGGCGGGTGAACGTGCAATCCCCGGGGTCGCGGTAGGGGAGGGACGCCTGGACCACCATCCGGGCGAGGAAGGTGAGCTCGCCGGCGTCGGCCGCTCCGGCGTCGGCAATCGAAGCGGCGGCATCCAGGATGCGCCGCTGGTGGTCGGTGGGGGAGGGGACTCGGATGTCGAGATCGTTCCAGGCGGGCGAGACGGGGCCGCGAGGGGCATCGGACGGCATGGGTCTCCTTCGAGGTGGGGCACGGAGGCCGGTGGGAGGGGCGGTCCGGGGTGGCCCTCGGGAATCGGGCCGGAAGGTGCACGGACCGGCGGGTCGTGGTCGGTGCAGCGTGCGACACGCTGCTCTGGCTCGGCTCCCCGGCGAGACCTCGGGAGCCGCTTCCCGAGGAGCGGCATCAGGCGACGCCAGCCTCAGGCGCCTCGGGCGGCCGAGCTCCACGCGGCGAGCGTGGACCAGCGGCCGGAGGCGGAGCCGACCGTACCAACGGAGCGGTCCAGGGGAAATGAAGGAGTCCGTCCTCGCGAGGCACCGCGAGACCAGGCGTACTCAGGAGCGATGGAGGGAAGGTGGTCCTCCGGCTCGGAGGGAGCCGGAGGGGGCTGGCGCCGACAGCGGCGGGCGGAAGTGCGGAGAACCCCCGTCTTCAGGGCATGCTGGTGTGGGCGGACCGTCGGGTGGATCGGCTGCAGATCCTTGGAGCCAATCTCGTCCTGGGAGGGCCTGGAGCCTCGAGATGGCTGCCTCAGCGCTCGTCTGACTCGGCTCCTCCAGACTCCGCGAGGTGTGCCTCCAGGTGTCCGACCAGCTCCGGGAGACTCCGCTGGACCGTCGCCCAGAGGATGTCGAGGTCGACATCGAAGTAGGCATGGATCAGCCGGTGCCGCATGTTTACGACGTCGGGCCAGGGGATCTCGTCCAGCTCGGAGCGGGTCTCGACGCTCACGTGATGGGCGGCTTCGCCGATCACCGCGACGAGTCGCGCCAACGCGTCCATCAGGGGCTCGTCCTCATCGTCCAGGACCGCCCGGCTCCGGCCCTCTGCGAACCGAACCGCCTTCCTGGCGGCGTCGAGCATCTCTTGAAGTCGAATCCTGTCAGGCTCGCTCGGCATGGAGCTCCAGGGCGTCGTCGAGGACTTCTTGCCTGAAATAGCGGCTGAGGTCCCCGGCTGTTCGTAGATCGACGTTGAACCCGATCAGCTCGCCCAGCTCGCGCTCCATACGCGCCATGTCGAGGAGCGTGACCACAGTCCCGGGCTCGAATTCGACGAGGAGATCCAGATCGCTCTCCGGATCGAACAGGCCGGGCTCGTCCGACTCGAAGAGCTCGTCGCTCCGGTCGCTCAACACCGATCCGAAGAGCTTGAGATGACGGATCGAGTTCTCCCGGCAGTAGCGGTCGAGGGCCCGGAGACGTCGCCTGAGATCCTCCTCGTCTCGAGCCCGGATCACCGGGAGTCGGAAGCGGGGTGATTCGCCGCGCACGAACCGCGCATCCCCGGTGACATCCAGCAGCAGCCCCAGGTCTCGGAGGACGGAGATCCGTCTGAAGCGGTGGTCCGGCTGGTGGGCATCGTGCCATCCCTCGATCTTCTGCCGCAGCAGCGGCACACCCTCCTCGAGCGGGATCAGGAGACCGATGCCCGTCAGGTCGTAGATCAACAGATGGTCGAGGGTGAAACGGCCCTGGGCGAGATCCTGGGCCTTCCGCAGGAATGCACAGAAGAGAACTTCGGCCCAGCGCTCCGCAGCTTCCGCGTCGGGCGTGTTGATCTCGACACCCATCGGGAAGACCCCCGTCTTCTCGCCCGTTCGCTCCGCTTCCGTCAGGGCTCTCTGGTACTCCTCGGTCGAGCCATCGGTGAGCTCGAACGTCTCCGTCCGGTCCTCTTCCGGCCACTCCAGCGTGAAATCGGGCGGATCGTGGTTGTCCGGCGTCTTCCTCAACGTGACGGGAAGCGGGAGGAGTCCGCCGCCGGTGAGGAAGCGAAGGTAGCGCAGCATGCAGAAAAGCTCGCGATGGTCCTTGGTCCTCCCGTCGAGGCGTCCCGGAACGGGCCGGCTCAGCTCGTCGAGCTTCTCCAACAGATCATCGCGGTCCGCGAACGACACCGAGTCCCCGGGCCTGAGAAGCACCTCCTGGATCTTCCGGCTCATACCGTGATGCTACACCGGGCACCGAACTGGAACTGCTGGAGCCGTCGCGGTCCCGGGAGTTGAAGGGCGCCTTGCCCTACCTCCCCGCGAATGCCAGCACCTCCGCGGGCTCGTGGAGTCCGAGGATCCGCGCTATCTCGCGGGCAATCGCGTCCGCCGCGGGACGGAGGGCTTCCGGGTTGCTGGTGATGTAGCGCTCGGTGATCGCCCGGGACTGGTAGCCGTGCCCGAGGAGCGGGCCCACGTGGCCGGCGTAGCGGCCGGAGTCCAGGTGCGCGCCAATCGATGCGTACGTGTGTCGTAGTGAGTGAAGGTCGGTCCCCTCCAGCTCCGCGGCCTCCCACAGCTTCCGCCGCGGCCGATCGATCCCGATGAACGGCTGTCCCGGCACCCTTCCGGGACAGACACAGTCGCTCCCGCTGGCCCCCTCCGGCTTCGCTTCCCGGAGCAGCTCCACGGCCGCCTCGCCGAGCACACGGCTACTCGGAGCAATCCCCACCGCCACTTGCGCATCACCGCCAGACAAGCCGCGCCGAGCAGGTGTCACCCTCTCAGTGATGACGAGGCGCGGGGCTCAGGGGGGCCGGTGGCAGGAGGAAGCGGCAGCGGGGGCCGGTGGCGGTGGAGAGCCGGCGGTCGACGGTGGCGACGGGCAGGTCGAGCTCTTCGGCCGCGGCCACGTACCAGGCGTCGTAGCTGGTGACGTTGTGGCGCAGCTCCCAGACCCGGTCCGCGAACGGGGCGAAGGGTACCAGCTCGATGTCGAGCTGGAGCAGGTCGTGGGCCGCGGCGCCCGCCTCGACCGCCTCCAGCCGGTCCGCCGCCTCGAGCCGGCGGAGGATGTTCGTGGCCTCGACCAGGGCGAGGTCGGGCGCCACCAGGTTCCCGCGGGCCACGACCTCCTCGGCCCACGCTCCCTCGGCGCCGTCATCCACGGTGGCGGCGACCAGTAGCGACGCGTCGACCACCGCGCTCATCGGCGCTCGGCGTCCCGGTGGGCGAGGATCTCCTCCGGCGGGATGCGCTTGCCCGCCAACCCCTTGCGCTCCCGGATCCGCGCCAGCACCCTCTCCACGGGCGGCCGCGAGGTCAGCCGCTCCAGCTCGCCCTTCAGGTACTCCTGCATCGACTTGCCCTGGAGCGCCGCCCGGGAGGCGAGCTCGTCCCGAACCTCCCCGGGTACGTCGCGAATGGTGATCTGGACACTCATGCAGTCATTTTGCCAGGGATAATTGCAATTTGCAAGCGCCAGGCCGAGGGGCTCGCCGACTCCCCGTCCGCGGGCTCCTGCGCCAACAGCGCCAACACCAGAGGGATGGCAGTGCGACACGAAGGAGGAGTCGGAAGTAGGGCGATTCGGCGCGCACCAGCCGCGCCTCTCCGGTCACATCCAGGAGCAGCCCCAGGTCCCGGAGGACCGAGATCCACCTTCCGGCCACTCCAAGGTGAAATCGGGCGGATCGTGGTGCTCCGGCGTCTTCCTCAACGTGATGGGAAGCGGGAGGAGCCCTTCGCCGGTGAGAAACCGAAGGTAGCGCAGCATACAGAAATGCTCGCGATGGTCCTTGGTCCTTCCCTCCAGGCGTCCCGGAACTCGCCGGCTCAGGTCGTCGAGCTTCTCCAGCAGGTCGTTTCGATCCGCGAACGGCACCGAGTCCCCCGGCCTGAGAAGCACCTCCTCGATCTTCCGGCTCATACCGTGATGCTACACCGGGGATCGCAGTGGACCGTCCCACCACCGTGCTGGACGAGGTGTCGGACGCCGCCATTGACCACGCGAGCAAAGTCGTGGACCTCGACAAGATCGAGGCCGATCGTGGGCTCGGGCCCAATGCAGCGAACCCGGGCGAGCGCACTGCGGTCGCCGGGAAGCCCCTGGAATCGGGAGTTTCCGCTGCGACTGGCTGGGTTTTTCTTCGAGGGGGAGGGGGAAAGGTGGTGCGCCCCAGAGGATTCGAACCTCTGACCTACGGCTCCGGAGGCCGTCGCTCTATCCAGCTGAGCTAGGGGCGCACGGGATCGTTGCCGATCGTCGTGGCGTTGTTGGGGTGACCGAAGGGAATCGAACCCTCAACCACTGGAACCACAATCCAGCGCTCTACCGATTGAGCTACGGTCACCATCGAAACGCTTGCAAAGATCGCGTC
>JASFUJ010000130.1:0-7398 GCA_050050355.1 Acidobacteriota bacterium | reverse complement strand
CCCGGCCTCCTCCAGCAGACCGCGGATGGCCCCCTCGTCGGCGCCGTCGAACACCGGCGTCGCGAACTTGAGGCCGAGGGCCTTGCCGGCCCAGCCGAGATGGGTCTCGAGGATCTGCCCGACGTTCATCCGCGACGGGACGCCCAGGGGGTTGAGCACGATCTCCACCGGCGTGCCGTCCGGCAGGTAGGGCATGTCCTCCTCCGGGAGCACCCGCGAGATCACGCCCTTGTTGCCGTGGCGGCCGGCCATCTTGTCGCCCACCTGGAGCTTGCGCTTCATGGCCACGTACACCTTGACCAGCTTGATGACGCCGGGCGGCAGCTCGTCCCCCTTCTGGAGCAGGGAGATCCGCTCCTGGTTGACCTGGTGCAGCACTTCGATGTGGGAGTCGGTCCGGCGGTAGAGCTCCTCGACGGCGTCGAGCAGCGCCGAATCCTCCAGCGGGAGCTTCAGGATCTCGGCGCGGGTCAGGCGCTCCAGCGCGGCCTCGGAGACCTTCTGCCCCTTCTTGAGGAGGGTCTCGCCGTCGCGCGCCTTGACCGTGCCGGTGACCTTCTGGTCGAGCAGGGTGTCGCGGATCTTCTTGTTGCGCTCCTCGTTGAGGATCCGCGTCTCGTCCTTGATGTTCTTCTCCAGCCGGGCGATCTCGGCGTCCTCGATCTCCTTGGCGCGCAGGTCCTTCTCGACGCCCTTGCGGGAGAAGATCTTGACGTCGACCACCGTGCCGTCGATGCCCGGCGGCACCTTGAGGGAGGCGTCCCGCACGTCACCGGCCTTCTCGCCGAAGATGGCGCGGAGCAGCTTCTCCTCCGGGGTGAGCTGGGTCTCGCCCTTGGGCGTGACCTTGCCCACCAGGATGTCGCCGGACTTCACGTTGGCGCCGATGCGCACGATGCCGGACTCGTCCAGGTCCTTGAGCGCGGCCTCGGAGACGTTCGGGATGTCCCGGGTGATCTCCTCGGGACCGAGCTTGGTGTCCCGGGCCTCGATCTCGAACTCCTCGATGTGGATGGAGGTGTAGTAGTCCTCCTTGACCAGCTTCTCGGAGATCAGGATCGCGTCCTCGAAGTTGTAGCCGCGCCAGGGCATGAACGCCACCAGGACGTTGCGGCCCAGGGCCAGCTCGCCGACCTCCGTGCACGGGCCGTCCGCCAGGACGTCCCCCTTCTTGACCCGCTGCCCCTCCTGGACCACCGGCTTCTGGCTGATGCAGGTGTTCTGGTTCGAGCGGCGGAACTTGATGAGCTGGTAGATGTCGGCGCCGAACTCCTTGGCCTCGCCGGTGTCCGGGTCCTCGCTCTCGACGCGGACGATGATCCGCTCCGAGTCCACCAGGTCGACGATGCCACCCCGCTTGCAGGTGACCACCGCGCCGGAGTCCCGGGCGACGATCCCCTCGAGGCCGGTGCCGACGATCGGCGAATCGCTCTTGAGCAGCGGCACCGCCTGGCGCTGCATGTTGGAGCCCATGAGCGCCCGGTTGGCGTCGTCGTTCTCCAGGAAGGGGATCAGCGCCGCCGCGACCGAGACGAGCTGCTTCGGGCTGATGTCCATGTAGTCGACCCGGTCCCGCTCGACGGTGATGAAGTCGCCGCCGGCACGGGCGATCACCCGCTCGTCGACCAGGTTGCCCTTCTCGTCCACCCGGGCGTTGGCCTGGGCGACGATGTACTTCTCCTCTTCCCAGGCCGAGAGGTAGAACGCGTGGGACTCGCCGACCACCCGCGCCTTCTTCTGCTTGGTCAGCTTGGCGTTGGCCTCCTCCAGCTCGTCCCCGGTGACGATCTGGCCCAGCTTGAAGGGCCCGTCGCCGATCTTGACCACCCGGTAGTGGTCGATCACCCGGCCGCCCTCGACCTTCTTGTACGGGCTCTCGATGAAGCCGTAGTCGTTGATCCGCGCGTAGGTGGCCAGCGAAGAGATCAGGCCGATGTTGGGACCCTCGGGGGTCTCGATCGGGCAGATCCGGCCGTAGTGGGTGGCGTGGACGTCGCGCACCTCGAAGCCCGCCCGCTCCCGGGAGAGACCGCCCGGACCGAGCGCCGACAGGCGCCGCTTGTGGGTGACCTCCGACAGCGGGTTGGTCTGGTCCATGAACTGGGAGAGCTGGGACGACCCGAAGAACTCCTTGATCGCCGCGATGACCGGCTTGGAGTTGATCAGGTCGTGGGGCATCGCCGAGTCGATGTCCTGGTGGACGGACATCTTCTCCTTGATGGCCCGCTCCATGCGCACCAGGCCGACCCGGAACTGGTTCTCGAGCAGCTCGCCCACGGCCCGGACGCGCCGGTTGCCCAGGTTGTCGATGTCGTCCACCCGCCCGACGTCCTTCTGGAGCCCGAGGAGATAGCCGATCACGCGATAGAAGTCGTCGGCGGAGAGGGTCTTCTGCTCCACCGGCACCTCGGAGTCCAGCTTGATGTTGAACTTGAACCGGCCGACCCGGGAGAAGTCGTAGCGCTTGGAGTCGAAGAACATGCCGTAGAACAGCGAGCGGGCGCTCTCCAGGGTCGGCGGATCGCCGGGGCGCATCCGGCGGTAGATCTCGATCAGCGCCTCCTTGGCGTTGCGGGTGCCGTCCTTCTCCAGCGTGTTGCTCAGCGTGTGGCCGATCAGCTCCCAGTCCGGGAAGAACACCTCGAGATCGGTCAGGCTCTTGCCGTCCACCTGGTCGGCCAGGTCGTCCGGCACCGGCTGGTTGGCCTCGAACATCACCTCGCCGGTGTCGAGGTCGACCACGTCGGCGATGAAGTAGGCCCGCTCCAGGGAGTCCCGGCCCACCTGGACCTCGTGGTTCTCGCCCTTGTCCAGTGTCGCGACCTCGTCCTTGCCCAGGGTGATCCCGGCGAACAGCGGGTAGGTGTCGCGGCGGCCGCGGCTCTGGCGGTCCCGGCGCCGCTCCTGCTCGAGCACCCGCGGCGGGATCGACAGGTCCCACTTGTTCTTCTTCTTCGCCTTCTTCAGCCCCACGGGCACGTAGAACTGGCGCAGGATCTCCTCGTCGGACTCCAGGCCCAGGGCGCGCAGAAAGACGGTGCCGTGGAACTTGCGCTTGCGGTCGATCCGGACCGACAGCACGTCCTTCTGGTCGTACTCGAACTCCACCCAGGAGCCCCGGTAGGGGATGATCTTGGCCAGGAACGAGCGCTGCCCTTCCTTGGTGAAGAAGACTCCGGGGCTGCGGTGGAGCTGGCTGACGATCACCCGCTCGGTGCCGTTGATGATGAACGTCCCGTTGTCGGTCATCAACGGAATGTCCCCGAAGTAGACCTCCTCCTCCTTGGCGTCGCGCATCATGCGCGCGCCGGTCTCCGGATCCTTGTCGTAGACGAACAGGCGGAAGGTGACCTTCAGCGGCACCGCGAAGGTCATGCCCCGCTCCTGGCAATCCGAGATGGAGTACTTGAGCTGCAGGTCGACCGGGTTGCCGCAGATGTCGCACTTGCTGACCCGGTTCGCGTTGGTGAAGCCGCACTCGGGGCAGCCGACCGTCTCCTCGTGGGGGTGGTCGGTCATGATCTTGGCGCCGCAGTTGGAGCAGGTCATCCGAAGGTAATCGAGACCCTTCAGCTCCCCGCACTTGCACTGCCAGTCGCCGATCGAATACTTGACGAAGTCGAGCGAGCAGGTCTCCCGGAAGTCCGAGAACGGGAAGATCGCCGTGAACACCTGCTGCAGCCCGTGGTTGGCGCGCTCCTCCGGCAGCAGGTTCATCTGCAGGAACCGCTCGTACGACCGCCGCTGGACGTCGATCAGGTTCGGGATCGGCAGCGTGGTCGCGATCCTGGAGAAGTCCCTACGCCGGCCGTTGCCGTTGGTGCTTTGCGTCTCGATCTCTTTCCTCATAGAATGTCTCTCAGCTACTCCAGGTCAGAAGGGAAGGCCTCGGCGTACGTCGTGCCAAGAGTGAGCCGAGGCCGGGCCGCGCTGGCGTCGCCCAACCCCGCAGAGTACACCACGCCCGGCCCGCCACGCCGAAGCGCCGCAGGAAACCGGGCATGATGCGATCCCGGCGGAACCGTCCGGCGGCTCAGGAGGCGCTCGATGGGCGTTCCTCCCGAGCCGGGTCGATCCCCCCGGGGTGGGTCCCGCCTCGAAGGGCGGACCGTCGCTCGTGGGAGGCCACTTACTTGAGCTCGACCTGAGCCCCGGCCTCTTCGAACTTCTTCTTGATCTCCTCGCCCTCGTCCTTCGTCACCCCCTCCTTGACGTTCGCGGGGGCCGACTCCACGAGCTCCTTGGCCTCCTTGAGACCCAGGCTCGTGACCTCGCGGACCGCCTTGATGACGTTGATCTTCTTGTCGCCGATGGCGGTGAGGACCACGTCGAACTCGGTCTTCTCCTCCGCCTCCTCGGCGGCTCCGGCACCGGCGCCGGCGGCCGGAGCGGCCACGGCGGCGGCGGCGGCCGACACGTCGTAGTGATCCTCGAGCGCCTTGACGAGCTCGTTGAGCTCGAGGACCGTCATTTCGTCGATCTGCTTGATGAACTCTTCGGTCGCAACCATCTCTGCTTCTCCTTGAACCCTCTCGAGACCCTGCCGGGTCGGTGGACTCTGTGGCCGGCTCGGCTCGGGTCGACCGTGGCCGACGGGTGGCCGACTTGAATGACTCGAATGACTCCGAATAGGCGACCCGGCGGGTCAGCCCTGCTTCTCCTTTTCCAGCCTGATCTGCTCGAGCACGCTCACGAACTGCTGCGGAATCGCCCCCAGGCCGCGCACCAGGCGCGTCACCGGCGACTTCAACAGGAAGAGCAACTTGGCGATCAGCTCTTCGCGGCTCGGCAGGTTCGCGATCTCCTTGATCTGCTCGGCATCCACCTGCCGACCGTTCAGAAGACCGCCGCGGAACTGGATGACCGGTGCATCCTTCTGGAAGTCGGTCAAGATCTTGGCCAGGGCGACCGGTTCCTCGTCCCCGTAGACGACGGCGGTCGGTCCCCGGAACTGCTCCTTCAGGCCCTCGAGGGCGGTCCCCTCGATGGCCCGCAGGACCAGCCGGTTCTTCACGACGACGTAGCTGCCGCCGGACTCGCGGATCTTCTGGCGCAGCTCGGTCACCTTGGGAACGCTGATCCCCTGGTAGCTGAACACGAAGGCGTGGGGCGCCTCGGCGACCCCCTGCTCGTAGTCGACGACCAACTGCTCCTTCTTGCTCCGGCTCAGTGCCATGACTCTCCCTCCTGCAGCGTCTACAGCTTCTCGGCGATGGTCATCGAGCCGGTGTCCACCGGCACGCCGGGGCTCATGGTGGACGACACGGTGGCCGACTGGACGTACTTCCCCTTGGAGGCGGCCGGCTTCGCCTTGAGCACGGCCGTCACCAGGGCGTCCGCGTTGGCCTTGAGCTGGTCGATCTCGAACGAGACCTTCCCGAGCGGGGCGTGGATGATCCCCGTCTTGTCGACCCGGAACTCCACCTTTCCGGCCTTGATGTCCTCGACCGCCTTGGCCACCTCGAAGGTCACCGTGCCGGTCTTCGGATTGGGCATCAGACCGCGGGGACCGAGCACACGGCCCAGCCGGCCGACGACCCGCATCATGTCGGGAGTGGCGACCACGGCGTCGAAGTCGAGCCAGCCGCCCTCGATCTTCTCGGCGAGCTCCTCGCCGCCCACCACGTCGGCGCCGGCCTCCTCGGCCTCTTTGATCTTCTCGCCGGAGGCGAACACCGCCACGCGGGCGCTCCGCCCGGTGCCGTGGGGCAGCACGATGGTGCCGCGCACCATCTGGTCGGCGTGCTTCGGATCGACCCCCAGGCGCATGGCGATCTCGACCGTCTCGTCGAACTTCGCGAACGCCAGGTTCTTGACCCGATCGAGCGCGTCCTGCAGCGGGAGGCTCTCACTGCGGTCGAGGCTCTCGATCGCGTTGCGGTACTTCTTTCCGTGCTTGGGCATAGCGTCTACTCTCGATTCTCGGCTGTCGGCTCGTTACGAGGTCACCTCGATGCCCATCGACCGGGCGGTGCCCGCGACGATCCTCTTGGCGGCCTCCATGTCTCCCGCGTTGAGGTCGGGCATCTTGGTCTTGGCGATCTCCTCGACCTGCGCGTCCGTGACCTTGCCCACCTTCTCCCGGTTCGGCTCCCCCGACCCCTTCTCGATGCCCGCGGCCTTCTTGAGCAGGATCGCCGCCGGCGGGGTCTTGGTGATGAAGGAGTAGCTGCGGTCGCCGTAGACGGTGATCACCACCGGGATGATCATCCCGGCCTGCTGCTGCGTCCGGGCGTTGAACGCCTTGCAGAAGTCCATGATGTTGACGCCCGCCTGGCCGAGCGCGGGGCCCACCGGGGGCGCCGGCGTGGCCTGGCCGGCCGGAATCTGCAGCTTGATCTGGTTGATGACCTTCTTCGCCATGGTCTGTCTCTCTCGTCTCTCGGTTCGTGGCCGGGCTCGCTCGGCCCGGCCGGCAGCAGCCCGGCCGCGTCACGCGGCGGTCGTCACATCTTCTGGACCTGGCTGAAGTCCAGCTCCACCGGCGTCGCACGGCCGAAGATCGTCACCATCACCTTCAGGGTGTTGCGATCCAGGTTGACCTCCTCCACCACCCCGGTGAAGTTGTTGAAGGGGCCGTCGATGATCTTCACCGGCTCGCCCTTGTCGAAGACGTACTTCGGCCGCGGCTTCTCCTGCGCCGTGGTCACCTGCTCCAGGATCTTGTCGACCTCCTCCTGGCTGAGCGGGGTCGGCTTCTTGCCGGTGCCGACGAAGCCGGTCACCTTCGGCGTGTTCTTGACCACGTGCCAGGCCGGGTCGGACATCACCATCTGGACCAGGATGTAGCCGGGAAAGAACTTGCGCTGGATCTCGCGCTTCTTCCCCCCCTTGTACTCGACGACGGTCTCCGTGGGAATCCGGATCTCGCCGAAGTCGTCCCCCATCCCCAACGCCTCGGCGCGCTGCCGCAGGGTCTCCTTCACCCGCTCCTCGAACCCGGAGTAGGTGTGGACGATGTACCACCTGCGCTCCCGCGCTTCGCCGAGGTTGCTCTCTGCGGTCTCGGTCATGACGCCAGGTTGAAGATGCCTTGCGTGGCCCACAGGATCACGAGGTCGGAGAGCCAGAGGTACAGGGCGAAGATGAAGCTGGAGATGAGCACCACCACGGTGGTATCCACCACCTCCTTGCGACCCGGGAAGTAGCACTTCCCGATCTCGACCCGCACCTCTTGAAGGAAGGTCTTGGTCTTGTTCCACCACTTCATCGGTCTGACTCTCCCCGGCCGGAGTCTCGTGCCGGCCGTTTCACCTGCTGAAGCCCCGGGTTCGAATCCTCGGACCGGGGCGCCCGGTTCGATGGTTGGCAGGGCAGGAGGGATTCGAACCCCCAACCCACGGTTTTGGAGACCGTTGCTCTACCGTTGGAGCTACTGCCCTACGCGATCGAACCTCG
>JASFUJ010000129.1:0-7420 GCA_050050355.1 Acidobacteriota bacterium | reverse complement strand
CAGCCCGGAGCGGTCGTTCGCCTCGGAACCGCCGTTCCGGTGTGCGGCCGGTCCATGGTGTGGAAGGTCTCGTGGGCGACGGTATCCTGGCTGACGTCACTCCCCAGGTCCCGGGCGGAGGTTCTGCTGAGCGCGCCCCGGCTCGGAATGCCGGCCGCGATCCCCAAGATCCCGCCGGCGAGCCCGGGGCGGGCCATCCCGTAGTACCGGCGGTCCTCCAGGCCGACGAGGTCTCTGATCCCGTCGAAGATCCCGTGGAGATCGTCGATCTCGTCCGCCGCGTCCATCCACCATTGCTCGTCTTCGTCCACGACGTTCAGGGTTCCCGTGGTCACGACTCCGTCACCGTCGGCATCGATCTCTCTTCGAACCGTCTCGCCGCTGTCCAGGACCCGGACGCTCGCGGTGGGGGCGATTTTCCTCAAGAGCGTCGCCAGCGTGGCCAGTCGTCTGTAGTAGTCATCGGCGCACAGCCAGTCGCCCCTGGCATCGCGGGAATCGCAGACGCGCACCGCGGCGAGGACGATCGGTTCCGCTTCCCTCGGTTGGAGCTCGAACCGGTGCTCCTCCAGGAGGCCCTCGTCCCCCGTGAGGGTCAGCTCGACGGTCACCTCGTCGGACGAGGGCGTGAAGTAGAAGTCCCCCGATCGACATCCATTGCGCTGCAACCGCATGTCGTCCCGGGAGCAGCCCGGCTGAAGGGTGACCATCCGGGTTCGGGTCACCCCGTCGATCTCGGCTTCGACCTCGATTCGGGTGACCGCCTGGACCTTCCGGAAGTACACCCGCATCACGGCTGGCTTGTCGAGCACCATTGGCACCGGCGGCTCGCCGTCGTCCGCGAGATCGGCCTCGAGATCGTCGAGGTCCTGCAGCCGCTGGATCGCCTGCGTGAACTCGACGGTGTCCACGCCGCTACGTCGGCATACCTTGAGGTTGTCGATGCCGGTCTGGTTCACCGCTCCGGAGACACGGACCCGCGCGATTTCGTTCTCGGGCCATTGCAGGCGCAGCGGATCCCACTGGTTGTAGTTGCCCGTTGGGTCGCCCCCCGGCCCCCGGTCGAAGTTGGCCGGACCGGTCACGGATTCGAGCAGGCGGCCGGAGGAGTCGAACGCTTCGAGGCGGGTGGTGACGGCGGAGGCGTAGAAGAATTCGACCACCGCGGCCGGTTCGTCGAACAGGATGTCGCGGGAGCTGCCCGTGCCGTCCTCGCCTCCGAGCCAGAAGGCGATGGTCTCCGGCGAGGGCTCGAAGGCGATGTTCCCGGACCCGCCCGCATCCGCGTCGATGATGCCGAGCCAGTCGGGCGAGGTGATGCCGTCGAACACGGGGATCGCGCTCAGGTCGCCGACCCCTTCGAAATCGATCGTGGTGCAGATCAAGCCCTCTTCCACGGTCGTCTGGGGGAGAACGAGCGAAGGGGTGTCCGATCGCTTCGCATCGGGCCGTTCGCCGGAGTAGATTCGAGCTTCGGGTGGCGTCTCGGCACCCACTGCAGGTGCCCAGAGGATGGAGAGCAGGACAGCGAATCCCGCGGTGAAGAGCTTCGATGGCCCGATCGTCATCGGCTGTTCCTTTCGTTCGGCGGGTTGTGGATCTCCTCGATGGTGTAGCGCTCATCGGGACAGGTCGAGAGCACCGTTTCACCGATGGCCCGGGCGAAGACTCGAACCCTGGTCCGGGGCTCGATCTTCAAGGTTTCCTGGACGATCCCGGTGTTCGGACACGGCTCTCCTCGTGGGGCCATGTAGGCCACCTCCAACTCTCCGCGGTCATCACTCCGCACCCGCAGGAAGCAGGAGAGGTCTCGTTCACAGTTCAGGACGTTCTCGATGACGACCCCTTCGATCCGGATCTCGTCCCCCGGTTCGAAGCCGGGGCCGGCCTCCGGGGTTCTCGACGGCTCAGGGCTGCAGGCCGCCGGTGCTCCGCTTGTTATTGTGAGAAGGAGGGCCAGAGACAAACTGATCGATCGGAGATTCAAGCTGAAGATCCTTTCGTTCCGGGTTGAATGGGGTGCTCAGCTCGACGATGTGACGTGAGCGTCCGGGGGCTTTCTTCGAGGCTCACACCGTTTCTATCATAATAATCTCTCCTGTCAATGGCTATCAAGAAATTTCGAAGTTTGAATGTTTTCGATATCTCCGGTCTCGGTCCGGGATCGTGCGATCACCAGCCGATCTCGCGATTCGCGCTCACCGGATGCATCGGATAGGCTCGAGAGGACCTCTGAGCCGACCGTGTGGACCCTGAGCCAGCCTTCCGACGAGCGAATCCGGGGCTTCCTGGAGGAGCAGGAGGGCGAGCCGTTCACCTATCCGGAGGCCGGCCTCACCCGGGGGCTGCCGGGGGCCGGGCCGCCGGCGGGGTATGACTTCGACCACGAGCATGTGCGGATCGGCCGGGGTCGGGACGCCTGGGAGGCGGCGTGCGCCGCGGTGCGTCGCTGGGAGATGTTTCCGTCCCCGCTGACGCGGGTGGCGTATCCCTCCGGCGATCCCCCGCCGGTGACCGAGGGCACGACGGTGGCGATGATCGTCCGGGCGTTCGGCGTCTGGTGGGTCAACGCCTGCCGGATCGTGTACGTGATCGACGAGCGGCGGGCCGGCGAGGGGCTGACGAAGCGCTTCGGCTTCGCCTACGGCACCCTCCCGGGGCACGTGGAGCGGGGCGAGGAGTGCTTCCTGGTCGAGTGGTGCCAGGACGACTCGGTCCGGTACGACCTGCTCGCCTTCTCCCGCCCCCGCGCCCGGATCGTCCGGCTGGGCTATCCGTTCGCCCGGGCGCTCCAGGCGCGGTTCCGGAGGGAGTCGCTCGCGGCCATGCGCCGGGCCGTGGCCCGGAGTCCGGCCCGGGAGGAGGACGTGTGACCGGAGATCGCCCGCGGATGCCTCTTCCGAGGACCCGCCTCGCCGTGGGGGTCGCCCTCTGGGTCGGCTTCCTGGTCTTCGCCCGGCCCGGGCCGTTCGCCACCGCATGGGCCCACGCTCTCCTGCTCCTCGGTCCGCTGGTCCTGGTGCCGCTCGGGCTGGAGCTGGCCTGGGGGCGAACGGGGGAGCGGCCCTCGCGGATCGAGTCCCGGCTCGCCGGGGCCGTTCGGGCTCTCCAGCTCCCGGCCGCGGCGCTCCTCGGAGGCGCCTATCTCGTGGAGGCGGGAGGGCTCGCCGCGGGGCTCGTCCTGCCCTGGCTGCTCGTGGCGGGTCTGACCGCCCTCGACGGCACCCTCCGGGCCCTCGGCCGCTTCCGGCGTCACCGCTTCCCCGCCGTGGCCGACGTCTGCGTCGACGCCGGTCTGGTCTTCCTGGCGGTCGGCGCCGCCTGGGCCCTGGCCGACCGGGCAGGGGTCCGGCCGCTCGACTTCTCGCCGGTGATCGTGCTGCTGACCGCGGTCCACTTCCACTACGCCGGCTTCGCCCTGCCCATCATGACCGGTCTGGCGGCGCGGCGGCTGCCCGGTGCGGCCGCCCGGCTGGCGGCGGCCGGGATCCTCGGCGGAGTCCCCCTGGTGGCGGTCGGGATCACCACCAGTCAGCTCGGCCTATCACCGGTGATCGAGTCCCTGGCGGCCCTCTTCCTGGCCGGGGCGGCCGTGCTCTCGGCGTGGCTGCACGTTCTGCTGACGGCCGAGCCGGACGCACCGGCCGCGGCCCGGGTGCTGTGGGGCGTGGCGGCCGTCTCCCTGGTCTTCGGCATGGTCCTCGCCGCCTTCTACGGCGCCCGGTTCTACCTGGAGGTCCCCTGGCTCGACATCCCCTGGATGCGCGCCCTCCACGGCACCGCCAACGCCCTCGGCTTCGGGCTGGCAGGGCTCGCGGGCTGGGCGCTGGCCGTCAGCCGATCCGGAGCACGGCGGCGCCTTCGAGGCGACCTTCCCTGAGGTCGTCGAGGGCCCGGTTCGCCTCCTCGAGGGGGTAGGGGACCGTGGTCGTGGTGACCGGCACCCGGGGGGCGATCTCCAGGAGCTCGCGGGCGTCGTCGCGGGTGAGGTTGGCGACGGAGCGGATCGAGCGCTCTTCCCACAGGTCCCGGTAGGGGAAGGAGGGGATGTCGCTCATGTGAATGCCGCCGCTGACCACGACACCTCCCTTCCGCACGTCCCGGAGGGCCTTCGGGATCAGCGGCCCGACCGGAGCGAAGATCAGGGCGGCGTCCAGCTTCTCCGGCGGGTCCTGGTCGGAGCCGCCGGACCAGGTGGCGCCGTGGGCGTCGGCGAAGGCCTGGCCCGCGGTGTCCCCGGGGCGGGTGAAGGCGTAGACCGCGCGCCCCTGGTGGACGATCACCTGGGCGATCAGGTGGGCCGCGGCGCCGAAGCCGTAGAGGCCGATCCGGTCCGCGCCCGCGCCGAGGGAGTCCACGGCCATCCGCAGCGTACGGTAGCCGATCAGCCCGGCACAGAGCAGCGGGGCCGCCTGGACGTCGTCGTACTCCGGGGGGATCGGGAAGGCGAAGCGGTGGTCGGCCACGGTGTACTCGGCGTAGCCGCCGTCCAGGTGGTACCCGGTGAATCGGGCGCGGTCGCACAGGTTTTCGAGGCCCGCCCGGCAGTAGCGGCACTCCATGCAGGTCCGGCCGAGCCAGGGGATTCCCACCCGGTCGCCCTCGGCCAGGCTCGGACCCTGGTCGCTCTGGCCGACCCGTGCGCCGACCGCGTCCACCCGGCCGACGATCTCGTGGCCGAGGATCAGCGGCAGCTTCGGGTCCGGCAGGTCGCCGTCGACCACGTGGAGGTCGGTGCGGCAGACCGCGCAGGCCGAGACCCGGACCAGCACCTCGTCCGGAGCCGGTTCCGGGACCGGCACCCGTTCGAGCTCCAGGGGCCGTTCTCGGTCGGGACCCTGTTCGTGGAGCACCATCGCGCGCATGGTCTGGGGCATGATCGAGCCTCCTGGGGCGAATGACGTTCACCGTTCATGGTAGCCGAGTGGATGGCTTCGCCGCGGGTTCGATGGCGGCCGAGTGGCCGGCTCCGCCGCGGGGTTTGCCGGGAGCGCTCCCGGAGGGTCTCTCGGCGGCAAACTGCGACCGGCGAGAGACCCTCCGGGGCACTCCACCGGTCACCGGTCGCTGCCGTCCCCGACCGGGCGGCCCACGTCTTCCGCGTAGCGGCCGGACCTGTGCCGTCCCCGACCGGGTGTTCCCCATCTTCCGCGTAGCGGCCGGACCTGTGCCGTCCCCGACCGGGCGTTCCCCATCTTCCGCGTAGCGGCCGGACCTGTGCCGGCCGGGGTGGGGGGATGGGGGGGTCCAGGGGGAGATCCAGTGGAGGAAGGTTATGCAGATCCTGCTAAGCTCTTGCCGGGCCCCGTGGATTCGGGCCACGAGATCATGGCTTCTCTTCAGCTCGCTTTGGACGACCTCCGGAGGGTGTTGCAAGCGCTCCCGGCGGGTGTCGTGGTCCTCGACGAGGAGGGCCGGGTGCTCTTCTACAACGACGCCGAGGCCCGGCTGTCGGGGCGCCACGTGGAGGACGTGGAGGGGGCCGACTTCTTTCGCGAGGTCGCTCCCTGTACCGACGTGCGCGAGCTGGCGGGTGCCTTCCGCCACGCCATGGCCGATCCGGACCGGACCCTCGACGAGGACCTGGAGTTCGTCTTCCCGTTCTCCGGGGGCGAGGTCGATGTCCGGATCCGGATGCGCAAGGCGGTGATCGACGGCCGGCAGCTCGGCCTGCTGGTGATCGACGAGAACACCCAGCTCAAGCAGACCGAGCGAGCCCTCCAGGCGGCTCTCGGCGAGGCCCGGGAGCTGGCCTTCCGGGATCCGCTGACCAACCTCTACAACCGCCGGCACCTGCAGATGGTGGTGCCGAAGGACCTCGGCCGTATTCAGCGTTATGCCTACCCCCTGTCGGTGGTGATGGTCGACCTGGACCACTTCAAGGGCATCAACGACCGGTACGGTCACGCGGCGGGCGACCGGGCCCTGCTCGGCGTGGCCCAGGCTCTGCTCCGTTCCCTACGCGCAACCGACTACTGCTGCCGCGTGGGCGGCGAGGAGTTCTGCGTCATCCTGCCGGGGACCGGCGCCGAGGACGCCGCGCCGGTGGTGGAGCGGATCCGGGAGGCGATCCGCCGGGTCAGTCTGGAAGGGATCTCCGACCTCCGTCTCACGGCGAGCCTCGGCGTCAGCTTCGCCGAGCACCCGCCGCCGGAGCACCGCATGTCCGAGGAGGAGATCCGGTGCGAGATCGAGTCGCTGGTGCGGGCCGCCGACGACGCCCTGTTCGAAGCCAAGTCCGCCGGCCGGGACCGGTTCGTCCTGGGCCGATGGGAGCGGGCTCCGGAGGAGCCGGTCTGAGCTCCACCCCACCGGGGTAGGAGCGCCTCCCCTCCGTCGGCGCGTTGTGGACGGTGCCGGGATGTGGCAAATGTGGAGTACGAGGTCAGGATCCCAAACGCTTCGGAGGTGACCCGATGAGACCGATCCGCACCATCCTCTGCTCCGTCGACCTGTCTCCGTTTTCCCGCCGGGAGGTGGAACTGGCGGTCGAGCTGGCCCGGGCGTTCGGCGCCGGCCTGGTCCTGCATCACAACCTGCCCTCGACCGGCTACGGCATGGCCAAGTCGTGGGAGTGGAAGCAGGAACACCCGGGAGCCGACGCGCAGAAGCCCGCGGAGGAGACGATGAGCGAGCTGGCGGCGGCCGTGCCCGAGGGCGTCCCGGTCGAGACGCTGATCACCGGCGGGCCCCTGGCCCTCGGGATCGCCGGCCTGGCCGAGGAGCTTCCCGCGGACCTCCTCCTGCTCGGCTGCCACGGGTGCAGCACCGAGGAGCACTCGTCGCTCACCGAGAACCTCATGCGGTGGTGCGACTGTCCGCTCCTGGTGGTCCACGAGGGCGAGGGGCACGAGTGGTTCCTGCACGTGGAGGGCGCTGAGCGCCGGCTGCGCTTCCTGGTGCCGACCGATTTCTCCCCGGCCTCCCGGGAGGCGTTGCGCTCGGCCTACTGGCTGGCGGAGCGGCTGCCGGCCGAGATCCACCTGCTCCACGTCCTCGGGGTCAACCCGCCGGCCGTGCGGCCGATGGAACCGGTGGCTCCCGCGCCGCCGGTGGCGTCCTCGGCCTACTACCGGGAGGCGGTGCGGGCCGAGGCGCGGGAGCGCATGGCCGAGCTGGTGCCGGAGGGCATGGAGGACCGGGTGGTCCAGCACGTGGAGCCCGGCCGGGCCGAGGACGTGATCCTCCAGCTCGCCGAGGAGGTGCGCCCCGACCTGATCCTCATGGGCGAGCACGCGCGCGACCTGCTCCACCGGTTCTTCACCCACGACACCGCCAAGGGGGTTCTCCACCGCGCCGCCTGCCCGGTCTGGTTCGCCCCGCCGCCCAAGGAGGTGGCGGCGTAGAGTGGCGCGGGGGGACGAGCCCCCCGCCTACACCCGGTGTGGGTGGTGTCGCCCCGGGGCTCGTCCCCGGGGTG
>JASFUJ010000128.1:0-7452 GCA_050050355.1 Acidobacteriota bacterium | reverse complement strand
GCCGGACGGCCCGTTCGAAGGACGATCCGGGGATCCGAGGACCGATCTGGCCGCCCGCCGGGTTTCCGCGTTATGATGAGCGCTCCCATCCGGGGGGACGGATTCGACCCATGCGCGAGATCCACACCATCGAAGGCAACCTGTCCGGCGCCGGGCGCCGGTTCGGGATCGTCGCGTCCCGGTTCAACGCGCGCCTGGTGGAGCCACTGCTCGAGGGGGCGGTGGACTGTCTGCGGCGCCACGGCGTGGAGGCGTCGGGGATCCGGGTCGTCCGGGTGCCCGGGGCCTGGGAGATCCCGTTCGCCCTGCGGGAGCTGGCGGCGGCCGAGGAGCCGGACGGCCTGGTGGCCCTGGGGGTGGTGATCCGGGGCGAGACGCCCCATTTCGAGTACATCTGCCGCGAGGCGGCGGCGGGAATCTCCCGGGTCTCCCACGAGCACCGGATCCCGGTGGGGTTCGGCCTGCTCACCTGCGAGACCTCGGAGCAGGCCGCGGAACGGGCCGGCGGGAAGGCGGGGAACAAGGGCTGGGACGCGGCTCTCGCCGCCCTCGAGGCCGCCGATCTCGGCGCACGGCTCCGCTCCTGAGCACCGCCCGCCGGACCGGGGTCCACACGCAACCGCATCCGATGATCATGGTCGTCCAGGACAGGCACCGCCACGCGCACCGGCCCTATCTGGCAGAGCCGGAAGGCACGGCAGGGGCGACCGGGTCGACCAGCCCGGGAGGAGCGCCGTGAAGGCCGTGGGCAAGCGCAGCATGGCCCGGGAGATGGCCCTCCAGATGCTCTACCAGCACGACATGGGCAGCGAGCCCCCCGTGCCGGAGATCTTCCGCCGGTTCGACCGCACCGTCTATCTGGCGGGCGGCGACGCCATGGAGGACGCGAACGGCGGAAGCGGCCGGCGGGAAGCCCGCCGGGCGGCTCCCGACGAGGCCCGGGCGCGGCAGGTCGACGAGGCCTTCGAGTACGCCCGGAACCTGGTGACCGGGACGCTGGAGCACCTGGAGGAGATCGACGCCCTGATCCGCAAGCAGGCGGACAACTGGCGCCTGGAGCGCATGCCGGCGGTCGACCGCAACATCCTCCGGCTCGCCGTCTTCGAGCTCCTCCACGAGGAGGAGCTGCCGAAGCTGGTGGTGGTGGACGAGGCGATCGAGCTGGCCAAGAAGTTCTCGACCGACCAGTCGAGCCGGTTCGTCAACGGCCTGCTCGACGGCCTGCTCAAGCGGCGCGAGTTCCCGGGGCGGATGACATGATCTGTCGAGGCATCGAGGAGTCCTCATCATGAGCACCACCACCTACGACCATACGACGATCGAGGCCAAGTGGCAGGACCGCTGGGAGAAGGAGCGGGCGGCCGAGGTCGACCTGTCGCGGACCGGCGACAAGTACTACATGCTGATGATGTTCCCTTACCCGTCGGGGGACCGGCTCCACGTGGGGCACGGGCGCAACTACATCCTCGGCGACGCCCTCTACCGCTACCTGCGGATGAAGGGCCGGCGGGCCCTGAACCCCATGGGCTGGGACGCCTTCGGCCTGCCCGCCGAGAACGCGGCGATCCAGCGAGGCGTCCACCCGAGGGACTCGACCCTGGAGAACATCGCCCGGATGAAGGTGCAGTTCCGGCGCTGGGGGATCCTCTACGACTGGTCCAAGGAGGTCGCCTCCTGCACCCCCGAGTACTACCGCTGGAACCAGTGGCTGTTCCTGCGGATGCTGGACGAGGGCCTGGCGTACCGCAAGCAGGCGCCGGTCAACTGGTGCCCGAGCTGCGCCACGGTGCTGGCCAACGAGCAGGTGATCGACGGCGCCTGCGAGCGCTGCTCCACGCCGGTCGAGCAGAAGGAGCTCGAGCAGTGGTTCTACCGCATCACCGACTACGCGGAGCGGCTGCTGGGCGACCTGGAGGAGCTCGACGGCTGGCCGGAGAAGGTCAAGGTGATGCAGCGCAACTGGATCGGCCGCTCCGAGGGGGCGGAGATCGACTTCACGCTGCCCGGCGTCGGGGACGGGGACGGCGCGACGCTGACCGTCTTCACCACCCGGCCGGACACCGTCCACGGCGCCACCTTCATGGTGCTCGCCCCGGAGCACCCGCTGGTGCCGGAGCTGGTGGCCGACCACCCGGAGCGCGACGAGATCCTGGAGTGGGTCGACCGGGTGCGCAAGACCCCGCGGATCCAGCGGGAGGGGGAGTCCGGCGCCAAGGAGGGCCGCGACACCGGGAGCGTGGCGATCAACCCCGCCACCGGCGAGGAGATCCCGGTGTGGCTGGCCAACTACGTGCTGCCGGAGTACGGCAGCGGGGCGATCATGGCGGTGCCGGCCCACGACCACCGGGACCTGGAGCTCGCCCGCCAGGAGGGCCTGCCCGTGCGGCTGGTCTACCACCCCGGGGACGGCTCCGACCGGGCCGAGCGGTTCGACCCGGAGGGAGAGCTGACCGAGGCGATCATCGGCGACGGCGTGATCCGCGACGTCGACCCCCGCTTCGACGGCAAGGAGGAGGGGCCGGAGACCCTCCGCGCCTTCATCGACTGGATGGTGGAGGAGGGCTGGGGCCGCTCGAAGGTGACCTACCGGCTGCGGGACTGGCTGATCTCGCGCCAGCGCTACTGGGGTACGCCGATCCCCGTGGTCTACTGCGACGACTGCGGCATCGTGCCGGTGGCCGAGGAGGACCTGCCGGTGGAGCTGCCCTACGACGTGGAGTTCACCGGCCGCGAGGGCAACCCCCTCGCCCGCTCGGAGGACTTCGTGCGGACCGCGTGCCCGCGCTGCGGCGCCGACGCCCGCCGGGAGACGGACACCATGGACACGTTCGTCGACAGCTCCTGGTACTACCTGCGCTACCTCTCGGCCAAGGACGACCAGCGGATGTTCGATCCGGAGCGCGCCGCCGCCTGGTGCCCGGTCGACCAGTACATCGGCGGCATCGAGCACGCGATCCTCCACCTGCTCTACGCCCGGTTCGTCTGCAAGGTGCTGCAGGACTTCGGGATGGTCCCCTTCGGCGAGCCGTTCACCCGGCTGTTCAACCAGGGGATGATCACCCACCACTCCGAGCGGAGCGGCCGGGTGGAGAAGATGTCCAAGTCCAAGGGCAACACGGTCTCGCCGGACGCGCTGATCGAGGAGATGGGCGCCGACACCGAGCGCGTCTACACCCTGTTCCTCGGACCGCCGGAGGAGGAGGTGGAGTGGAGCGACGAGGGGGTCTCCGGCGCCTACCGGTTCCTCAACCGCGTCTGGCGCGCCGCCCACGCCCTCGAGGACGCGCCGGCCACCGCCCCGGCCGACGACGAGCTGGAGCGGGCCCGCCACGAGGCCATCAAGCGGGTGACCACGGACCTGGACCGGTTCAAGTTCAACACCG
This sequence comes from Acidobacteriota bacterium, assembly GCA_050050355.1. Lineage (GTDB taxonomy): Bacteria > Acidobacteriota > Thermoanaerobaculia > Multivoradales > DATKCC01 > JASFUJ01. The sequence continues at coordinate 4,069 of JASFUJ010000128.1, read as the reverse complement.
CGGTGGCCGCCTTGATGGAGCTGGTCAACGCGCTGACCAAGGCGCTCGAGGAGAAGACCGCCTCGCGCCGCCAGTGCGAGGAGACCGTGGACACCACGATCCAGCTCCTGCACCCGATGGCCCCCCACCTGACCGAGGAGCTGTGGGAGGAGCGCGGCCACCTGGGCAGCCTGCTCGACAGCACCTGGCCGGAGTGGGACGAGGCCACGCTGGAGCGGGAGCGGATCACCATCGTGGTCCAGGTGAACGGGAAGCTGCGCGACCGGATCGAGGTGGACGCCGAGGCCGGCGACGACGAGATCCGCGAGGTGGCGCTGGAGAGCGAGGCGGTGCAGCGGCACCTGGAGGGTGGGGCGCCCGCCCGGACCATCGTGGTTCCCGGACGTCTGATCAACCTGGTCACCGGAGGTTGAGCATGCACCGTCGAGTCCGACCCGCCGCCCGTCCCGCCGTCGCCCTGATCCTGCCCCTGCTCCTGTCGGTGTCCCTGGCGGTCGCCCTGGCCGCCTGGACCGGGTGCGGCTACTCGCTGGTGGGCCGCGGCACCAACATCCCGGAGGACGTGCGGGCGGTCTACATCTCGCCGTTCGACAACCGGACGCAGCGCCAGCAGCTCGATCAGTTCGTGACCGAGGCGATCGCGGACGAGATGGTCAAGCGCCGGCGCTTCGACGTGGTGAGCGAGCGGGCCGGCGCGGACGCCGATCTGTCGGGCGAGGTGGTGGCCTTCGGGCTCACGCCGATCACCTTCGACGACCAGGGGCGGGCGGTCGAGTACGAGATCTCGCTCACCGCGCGGGTGCGCTTCGAGCGGACCGGGAGCGACGAGGTCCTGTGGCAGAACGACCACTACCTGTTCCGGGAGACCTACGAGATCGACACCGGCGAGGCCGGGTTCCTGGACCGGGAGGAGGACGCCATCCGGGGCGCGGCCCAGCGCTTCGCCGAGACCATGGTCTCGGACCTGCTGGAAGGGTTCTAGCGGCCCCCCCCCTGCATCGCCACCCTCTCCGGTCGGCCAGAACGGCCGGCCTGGCCGGCCTTGGGGGGAGAGGGCCGGGGTGAGGGGATACCAAGGCCGGCTGCATGAGAGCTCCCGCCGGGAAACGAGGCCGGAGCGAGGGCGTCCCTCACCCCTCGGTGCGGGGTCGGCCACTCATCTGCGCCTAGAGAGCGACGCAGGCTGAAACCGAAAACGCCGTCCCCGGCCGGGGACGGCGTTTTCTTTGCGCTGCAGAGAGCTTTCCGCGCGGTCCTGCCGCGCAGAGACGCCTAGGCGGACTTCTTCTCGCCGAGGGCGGCGACCGCACGGGTCAGGCGGGACTTGTAGCGGCCGGCGGCGTTGCGGTGGATCACCTTCTTCTGAGCCGTGACGTCGATCACCCGGAGGGTCTTGGAAAGAAGCTCCCGGGCGGCGTCGGCGTCTCCACCCTCGATGGCGGCGCGCAGTCTGCGGATGGCGGTGCGCATGCGCGACCGGTAGATGCGGTTGTGATCGCGGCGCTGCCGGTTCTGCCGCATCCGCTTTTCGGCTGACTTGGTGTTGGCCATATCGGTTCGGTCCGTCCTCTATCGGTCTTCTGATTCGGCGTCGAGTCGGTCGACAAAAAAACGCGCTGCACACTCGGTGCAGCGCGGGCGTTTTATACCAGCGTCACCGGTCGATGTCAACTCCGATCGCCCGGAGACGGTCCCGGGCGATCTTGGCCTCGTCGCTCGACGGGTGCTCCCGGACCACGTACTGGAGCTGCACGATGCCCTGGGAGCGCTCGCCGAGCTCCAGGTAGGCGTACCCCTTCTTGAGCAGGGCGCCGGGAACCTTGTCGCTGCGCGGGTAGCGGCGGAGCACCTTGTCGAACTGGTCGATCGCCTGCCGGTACTTCCCCTGGCGGTAGTTGCACTCGCCGATCCAGTAGGTGGCGTTGTCGGCCAGGTCGGTGTTGGGGAAGTTGGCGAGGTACTCGTCGAACTCCTCGATCGCCAGGTCGTAGTTGCCCCGCACGTAGTCGTCGTAGGCGCGCTGGTAGAGCTCCTGCGGGTCGGCCTGGATCTGCGGTCCGCCCACCGGACCGGTCCCGGCTGCGGTGCCCGATCCCGGGTCGCGACCGGACTGGGCTCCCCCCTCTCCCGCCTGCGGCTCACCGAAGAGCCGCGGCTGGGTGCGGAACGCCCGCAGCTCCTGGTTCGTGGCGGCGATCTGCTGGGAGAGCTGGGCGAGCCGGTAGTTGGTGTCCTCCAGCTTCGCCTGGAGCCGCTCGATCTGGGACGACAGCTCGTCCAGCCGCACCTGCATGTTCGCCTCGGACTGCAGGACGTTCTCCATCTGCTCGCCGAGGGAGCTCTGGAGCGAGGCGATCTCCTGGCGGGTCGACGCCTGCTTCTGCAGGTGGAGGAGCTGCTGCTGGGTGTCGTTGAGCTGGGCGCTCAACGTCTCGATGTCGCTCGAGGAGACGCAGCCCCCGGCGGCCAGCGAGACGATCGCCAGCAGGGCCGCCAGGGGGATCGAGCGCTGGTGCCGGGCGCGTCTGGTCACGAGGGGTAGACGACGAAGTGGGCTCGGCGGTTGCGCTGCCAGCACCCTTCGGTCGACTCGGTGCAGACCGGCCGCTCTTCACCGTAGGAGATCGTGTTGATCCGGTCCGCGGCCACGCCGAGGGAGACCAGGTAGTCCTTGGCGGCGTTGGCGCGGCGCTCGCCGAGGGCCAGGTTGTACTCGTTGGTGCCGCGCTCGTCGCAGTGCCCCTCGAGGGTCACCTCGTAGGCCGGGTTGGCCTTCAGCCAGGTCGCGTTGCGCTGGAGCTGCTCCCGGGCTTCGGGACGGAGGTCCGCCTTGTCGAAGTCGAAGAAGACGTCGTCGACCAGGCCCTCCTGGCGCAGATAGCGGTTCAGCTCCTCGACGTCGCTCGGGAGGGCCGGCTCCATCTGGTCCTCTTCGGTCATCTCCGGCTCGGAGGGCACCTCTTCGGCGGGCTCCATCGGAGCCTGTTCCTCCTCCATCTGCATGTCCTGCGGCGGGGTTTGCGGCTCTTTCTTCGGGCAACCCGTCAGGGCCAGTGCCATCGCGGGAACGAGCACCCAGGCCATCCACTTGCGGCTCATCGGTCGTGTCTCCTCAGCGAACAGGGTGTTGTCAGTGTCGGACAGGGGAACGAAAGCGGGCCAACTGTAACAAAGGGCACGAACCGCGGCAAGAGTCGAGGAGCAAAGGATTTTCCCCGGTTCGGACGCCCCGAGCCCCGGGCCTCGGGCCGGTCGGCCGGCTGAAGCCGGTGAGGTGGGGCCTGCGGCCCGGTCGGCCGGCTGAAGCCGGCCGCTTCGACCGAGGGTTCGACGGTGACCATCCACCTCGAAGCGGCCGGCTTCAGCCGGCCGAGAGCGAGCACAGCGAGCCGCCGACCCGGCCTCGGCTCGCCCTACTCCGGGTACCCGGACCAGGCCGGCGAGTAGTTGTTCCCCTCCTCCGTGAGCTGCCGGGGGTTGCGGCCGTCGGCGTCCATCACCCAGATCTGGGTCTCCTTGCCGCGGCGGCCGGGGAACGACGTGGAGTAGGCGATCCGCCGCCCGTCCGGCGAGAACGAGGGGGACTCCTTGTCCCCGGACCCGGAGGTGAGGACGACGGTCTTCAGGCTGACCCGGTCGGTGACCACGATCTGGAAGGTGCCGCCCCGCCGGCTGGCGTAGGCGATCCGGGTGCCGTCGGGGCTCCAGGCGGCGCCGTCGTTGTAGGTGCCCTCGGTGGAGATCCGCTGCAGGTTGGTGCCCTCCGGGTCCATGACCCAGACGTCCGGCCGCCCGGTGCGGCTGGAGGTGAAGGCGATCTCGTTGCCCGTGGGGGACCACGCCGGGTTGGTGTCGATCGCCGCGCCGAAGGTCAGGCGCCGGGCGCCCGAGCCGTCGGCGCCGGCCACGTAGATCTCGGTGTTGCCGTCGAGCGACCGGGAGAAGGCCATGCGCCGGCCGTCCGGGGAGAAGGTGGGGGAGGTGTTGAACTGCCCCTCGGTGACCAGCGGCCGCTTGCGCCCGGTGGCCAGGTCGGCGGCGTAGATGCCGGGGCGCCCCTCCAGGAAGG
>JASFUJ010000127.1:0-7464 GCA_050050355.1 Acidobacteriota bacterium | reverse complement strand
CCGAGGACCGGATCACGCTGCGCAACTACTTCGGCGGCCACATGATGTACCTCCACGACCCGTCGCTCGAGGCGCTGAGCCGGGACGTGCGGGCGTTCATCGACGAGAGATGAGTCGCGAACGGCCCTCGCCGGGACCCTCTCAGCCCCTCGGAGATCGGAGGTGGCATCCCCCCTCCCGGCAGCCGAGAGGTCCAGCGGCGGTCCGGGGGCTCCCGGCCGGAGGTGTCAGCGACCGCGGACCTGGCAGGCCCGATGGAAGGGTTCGCCCGCTCGTCCGCGAGGCGCTGGCAGGCGGAGCCACCCGGCGGAAGTCCTGCCAGGCGGAGCCGAGCCGGAGGCCGGGAGCCCCCGGACCGCCCCGGGTGCTGGGAGGAAGGCGGTGACTCAGGGCACGATCCGGCCGTCGGGGGCGACGCAGCCGGGGAGGTCGAGGTCGGCGGACAGGGCCACGGCGGCCTCGAACAGGGCGGCCCGCTCGCGGGCCAGGCGCTCGACGAACCGCCGCTTGCGCCGCCGGGTCAGGCGGACCCGAAGAGCGCGGTAGGTCTCGGCGGCGATCCGGGAGTAGCGCACCGCGAGCCACCCGCCGACGGAGCACAGCAGGAAGATGACGGTGCCCGCCAGCCAGGGGGCCCTGGGAATCTGCGGGTAGACGTCGTGCAGGTTGATCTGCCCCCAGGCCACCAGGAGCGAGAGCAGGAGCCAGGCCGCCGGGAAGACGGACGCCCCCAGCAGCAACTTGATCGTCGCCTCGTCCTTGACCCGGGCACCCAGGCGCCGGCCGGCGACGCCCAGGGCCAGGGCGATCGGCGTGTTGACCAGGTAGCCCAGCACCAGCAGCGGCGGTAGGAACAGGTAGACCACCACCGCCTGCCCGAGCAGGGCGAGGCGCCGCCAGGGGGAGACCAGGTCGGCCTCCGTGTCCAGCTCGTGGTCGTCGAGGCCCAGAGCCTCCAGCGCGTTGTGATAGCGGCGCACCCGCGCCTCGATCCGGGCGGTCTCCTCCGGGTGGCTCTCGCGGCGCACCAGGTAGCCCTGCCACACCCGCGCCAGGCCCAGCACGCGCTCGCGCAGCGTCGGAGGACCCGGCCGCGCTCCGGCGCGGGACGCCCGCTCGGCCCGCATCAGCTTGCGCAGGCGGTGCATCAGGTGGTGGGTCTCCCAGCTCTCGGTCGCCTGGACGACCTGGGTGAGCACCGTCTCGATCAGGCGCGTGAGGGCCGCGACCCGCCGCCGCTCGCCGGACGCGCCCGCGGCCGGCCGCTCCAGCTCCGGCGGGACCTCGATCGGCGGATGGAACTCCACCAGCGTGGTCGACCCGAAGAGGTTCTTGCGGTCGTAGTGCAGCCCGACCGGCACGAGGACCGGCGCCGGCGCCTCCGCCGGAGTGAGCTCGCGGGCGCGCAGGAAGAGCTTCGCCGCTCCCGGGCGCAGGTCCAGCAGCCCCGGTTCGTCGTGGCTGTCGCCCTCCGGGAAGAGCGCCGCGAACGACCCGTCGGCGACCGCCCGGGCCAGGGCGTCGAGGCTCCGGCGGTTGGCGGCCCGGCGGGCCTCCTCGTCCCCGGGGAATCCGGCCCCGTGCGCCGCGTCCTGGGACCGGTAGATGGGGACGGTCCCCAGGCGGCGGAGCAGGGCGCCCAGGAGCGGCCAGCGCAGCAACCCGTGGCGGGCTCCGAAGACGACCCGGCGCGGACAGTGGGCCAGGATCAGCGCAGGATCCAGCAGCCCGTTCGGATGCCACGCCACCAGCACGCCTCCGCGGTCGTGGGGCACGTTCTCGGCCCCGGCGACCTCGATGCGGTGGAAGAAGAAGCGCAGCAGCCGGCGCAGGATCATCGTCACCGTCCGCGGGGGACCGGGCGGGGATCGCCGGGGCTCGGTCGGCGGCGCCTCGGGAACCGCGGGCGGCGCGCCGCCACCCTCTGGGAGCGCGGGGTCGACACTCATCGCGTGCAGCCTCTCTCGGAGAGAACGTACGGGGATCTTATCGTGACCGCGCCGGAGGGCCTCCCCGACGCCGCCGGCCCGACACCACTGGCCCGGCTCCGTTGCCTTCTCCCCTGCTCACCCGCTAAGATGCCCGTCTGTCTCGTTCGGATGGACTCGACCCCCGGTACCCGGAGCCCGAAGCTCGAAGCCCGGCACCGAGGCTGCAGCAGATGCCATGAATCCCAAGCTCGGCCGTAAGTTCAAGACCCGTGAAGAGTTCACCGGAGGCTTCGTGCGCCGGCTGTCGGAGCGCGGGATCGAGCTCGACGTGCCCGGCGACGTGGCGCCACCCACCGGAACGCCCCTCGACCTGGACCTCCGGATGGAGGACGGCACGCACCTGATCGTCGGAACCGGCGAGGTCACCGAGGGCGGGAGGGCCGGCAGCGCTTTCCGGGTTCGGTTCCTGGAGCTCTCCCCGGAGACCCGGGCCGGGCTCGAGGAGCTGGTGATCCACGTGGCGGCTCGCGAGGACGTCCCTCCCCGCGGGCATCGCCAGCCGACGGGCAGCATCGTCGACCTGGTCCAGGAGACTTACGGCGCGCAGGGCTCCGCCGCGACGATCGAGAGCAGCTCCATCCTGATCCCACCCGATCCCGAGACCGGGCCCCGGCCTGGATCGGGGCCCGGATCGGGGCCCGGATCGGGATCGGGACCGGGGAAGTCCGCGCAGCGCGGCGGGCGGCGGGGCGCGTCGGATCCCTCGGGCGCCTCGGCTCCTGCGGCCGGATCCTCCGGGCGGCCGTCCCTGCTCCGGCGCCTGGGGATCAGCCCCGCGGTGATCGTCGTGGCCGTCATCGCCGGCGCCACGGGTGCGGCGGCGGACAAGTGGTTCCCCGACCTGGCGTCGTTCGTGGGCGAGCTGACCGCCGAGCGGGAAGACCCGAACGCCTCCAACGTGATCGACATCCCCCCGGCGAACGTCACGCCCTCCGACTTCTCCGCCGAGTCGGCCGCCGGGGGCGGGGGCGACCAGACCGTGGACGCGTCCGGACCGGCCGACGTCGGGGTCGACGTGGACTCGGAGCTCGCCGCCGGATCCATCGAGGAGCCGCTCCCGACCGCCGGCCCGTCGAGCGACCGGCCGGCCGACCGGGTCCGCCTGATCTCCTGGGACGAGGGCCCCGCGGAGACCGTCGTGACCTTCTGGGGCAATGGCACCTTCCTCGCGGATCGCGTGGTCCGGCTCCGGGTGGCCAGCGGCCGCCCCCGGGAGCTGATCAAGCTCCGGGGGATCGACCTGCCGTATCGGGAGACGGTGATCGAACCGCAGACCGCGGAGCTGGAGCGCATCCGCACGGGGTTCCATCCCCGGGAGCCGGTCAACGAGCTCCACGTGGTGCTCGACCTGGCGGGACCCCGGGTCACCCTCGACCGGGTGGAGTACGACGAGAACACGCTCCGCTTCCACCTGCGCAGCGCGGAGCCGTCCCCGGCGGACGAGAGCGCCGAGGGTTGACGGGGCTCGCCTCCACGAGAAGACCCGGCCCGGTCGTCACGGCGTCATCGACTTCGGTGTCTGTCGGGGGAAGAAGGGGATGGCTGGGAGGCAGGGACTCGAACCCCGATTCTGCGGTCCAGAGCCGCATGTCTTGCCATTAGACGACCTCCCAGCAAGGGTGGGAAGGTTACCGAACCCGGTCTCGGAGGGTCAAGAGCCCCGATCCCGAGCTCGGCTCCCTCCGGGTACAACCGGCCTCGGGACACCAGGATTCCTACCGACGACTCTCCAGATACTCGATGAAGTGGCTCAGGTGGCGGTCGGTGGCCTCCCGGCCCATGGCCTCCACCAGGTCGAACACCGGCGGGCCCGCCTTGTCCCCGGAGAGCGCCATGCGTAGCGGGTGGATCAGCACCGCCGCCTTCACCCCCCGCTCCTTCGCCAGGTCCCGAAGCGCCGTGTCCAGGGAGTCGATCGTGTAGGGATCGACCGCCCGGTAGCGCTCCCGCAGAGCCTCGAGCAGGCCGGTCAGCCCCTGCTGCTCGAAGAACCGCTGGCACAGCTCCGGGTCGTACTCCAGCCGGTCCCGGAAATAGGGGCGGACCACCTCGGCCAGGTGGCGCAGGTTCTTGGCCCGCATCCGGTGGAGCTCGACGGCCCGCTCCAGGCGTTCGCCACCCTCCTCGGGCGACGGCACGCCCTGCTCCTCCAGGAACGGCCCGAGCTGCGCCAGGATCTCCTCGAGCGGCAGGCCGGACATGTACTGGGCGTTGACCCAGGCCAGCTTCTCCGGATCGAACACCGCGGCCGACGCGTTCAGCCGCTCGACGGTGAACAGCTCGATCACCTCGTCCCGCGACAGGATCTCCCGGTCGTCGCCCGGCGACCAGCCGAGGAGCACCAGGTAGTTGTAGAGCGCCTGGTGGAGGACGCCCTGGTCGCGGAACTCCTCCACGGACGTGGCGCCCGTGCGCTTCGACAGGCGCTTCTTGTCGGTGCCCAGGATCAGCGGCAGGTGGGCGAAGACCGGCACCGGCGCGCCGAGCGCCTCGAACAGCCGCACGTGCTTCGGGGTGTTCGAGAGGTGGTCCTCGCCGCGGATCACGTGGGTGACCCGCATGTCCATGTCGTCGGCCACGACCGACATGTGGTAGGTCGGCGTGCCGTCGGTGCGCAGGATGACGAAGTCGTCCAGGGCCGCGTCCACGCCGAAGGTGACCTCGCCGCGCACCAGGTCGTCGAACGCCACCGGTCCCTCCGGCAGCTTGAACCGCACCGCGTGGGGGCGGCCCTCGGCGGCCATCGCGTCCGACTCCTCCCGGGAGTGGCCCAGGCACCTCCGCGGGTACTTGAACGTCTCCTTGCGCTCCCTGGCCTCCCGGCGCATGGCCTCGAGCTCCTCCGGAGTGCAGAAGCAGCGGTAGGCCTTGCCCTGGTCCAGCAGGCGCTCCACCAGCTCCCGGTGGCGCTCGAGCCCGGCGCTCTGGAGGTGCGGGCCCTCGTCCCACTCGACGCCGAGCCACTCCAGGGCCTCCCGGATCCGGCGGATCATCGCCTCGTCGGAGCGCTCGACGTCGGTGTCCTCGATGCGCAGGATCAGCGCGCCACCCCGGTTGCGGCGCAGCAGCTCGTTGTAGATGGCGGTGCGGGCGCCGCCCACGTGCAGGTAGCCGGTGGGAGACGGCGCGAACCGCACCCGGACGGGACCTGTCGTGGTGTCTTTCGGCATCTTCGTCTCTCCCTGGTCGTTCCCCGTTCTCCACCCGACCTCTCCCGTCGTGGAGAGGGGGCGCGGGGTGGGATGGTCTTCGAGGGGACGGTCAAGGTATCACGGGGCCTGCGGCGCCTCAACAGGAGGATCGACGGCGCTATACTGGCACCAGCCTCCAGCTTCACACGCGTTCATCTTCAGATCAGACCGGAGGTCCCCGATGCCCGAACCGATTCGCCACGTCGTCGCCGCCACCGACTTCTCCGAGCCGGCCGACCTGGGCCTCGCCTGGGCGGCCCGCATCGCCCGCACCCACCGGGCGAAGCTGACGCTGGTGCACGCCCTCGCGCCGCCGATGCCGGTGGCCGACTTCGCCGCGCCGCCGCTGCACGTGGACCAGGAGCTGCGCGCCAGCGCGGAAAAGCGCCTGGAGGAAGCGCTGCAACGCGCCCCCCTCGACGGGATCGAAGCCGACACCGCCCTGCGCGACGGCACGCCGTCCCAGGCGGTGCTCGACCTGGTCCAGGAGGTGGAGGCCGACCTCCTCGTGGTGGGCACCCGCGGCCTGACCGGGTTCCAGCACCTGCTCCTCGGCTCCACGGCGGAGCGGATCGTCCAGCGCTCCCCGGTGCCGGTGCTCTCGGTCCACCCGGGCGACGGGCTCCCGGAGCGCGAGCCCCGGACGATCATGGTGCCGACCGACTTCTCGCTCGACGCGGAAGCCGCCCTCGACACCACCGAGCGGGCCCTGTCGCTGGTCGAGGCCGAGACGCGGGTGCTCCTGCTCCACGTGTTCCACGTGCCCGCCGAGTACCGTTCCTACGGCCCCGCCGGCAGCTTCTTCGAGTTCACCGAGGAGCTCTCCCAGACCCTCGAGGAGCGGATGGGCGAGCTGGCCCGCCCGTTCCGCGACCGGGGCCTGACGGTCGAGACCCTGGTGGCCGAGGGCATCCCGGCGGAGGTGGTGGTGCGCACGGCCGAGGAGCACGGGGTGGACCTGATCGCCATGGGGACTCACGGGCGCTCCGGCCTCGCCCACCTGCTGCTGGGCTCGACGGCCGAGCGGGTGGTCCAGCACGCCGGGTGCCCGGTGCTGACGGTGCGGCAAGGAGAGGGATGAGGGTCGGGTGGGGAGATCCACCGGGCTTTGACCCGGGAATGTCCCCGACGTACAATCGTTCTCCCTCGCGCACGGGGCATCCGTCCTCGTGCGCCCGGCGCGGAGAGGTGCTGGAGTGGTCGAACAGGGCTGCCTGCTAAGCAGTTGTCCGGGGTGACCTGGACCGAGGGTTCGAATCCCTCCCTCTCCGCCAGTTCCCTCCCGGCCAGTTCCCTCCCGGTGAATCCTCCCCACGGGCTTGGAAGCAGGCGCCGTTCCGGCTATCCTCAGAGCCCTTCGACCCGTTTCTTCCAGCTTCCGACGAGGACGCGCGCCATGGCCGAGAGCCGACCATTCGACGAGCAGGACCGGACCGCCATCGACACCCTCCGCTTCCTGGCGGTGGACATGGTGGAGGCCGCCCGGTCCGGACACCCCGGGGCGCCCATGGGACTGGCCCCGCTGGCCTACGTGCTCTGGACCCGGCACCTGCGGGTCGACCCTTCGCGCCCCGACTGGCCGAACCGGGACCGGTTCGTGCTCTCCTGCGGACACGCCTCGGCACTGCTCTACTCCCTGCTCCACCTGTCCGGCCACGACCTGCCGATGGAGGAGCTGAAGGCCTTCCGGCAGCTCCACTCGAAGACGCCCGGACACCCGGAGGTCCACCTCACGCCCGGCGTCGAGACCACCACCGGCCCCCTGGGCCAGGGCTTCGGCAACGCCGTGGGCATGGCCGTCGCCCGGGAGCACCTGGCCGCCCGATTCAACCGGGACGGCTTCCCGCTGTTCGACCACCGCACCTGGGTCCTGGCCTCGGACGGCGACCTGATGGAGGGCGTGGCCTCGGAAGCGGCGTCGCTGGCCGGCCACCTGGCGCTGGGCAGCCTGAACGTCCTCTACGACGACAACCGCATCACCATCGACGGCGCCACCTCGCTGGCGTTCTCCGAGGACGTGGGGCGGCGCTTCGAGGCGTACGGCTGGCACGTCCAGCGCGTCGAGGACGGCGAGGACCTGGACGCCCTGGACCGGGCCATGACCGCCATGGCCGAAGAGACCGGCCGGCCCAGCCTGACCGTCGTGCGGACCCATATCGGCTTCGGCTCCCCCGGCAAGCAGGACACGGCGGCGGCCCACGGCGCGCCGCTGGGCGCCGACGAGGTGACCGCGACCAAGGAGGCGATGGGCTGGCCCCTGGAGCCGACCTTCCGGGTGCCGG
>JASFUJ010000126.1:0-7465 GCA_050050355.1 Acidobacteriota bacterium | reverse complement strand
CTGGGTCGAGACCTACACCCTGCGGGACCTCGATGCCAGCCCGCTGCGCCAGTACCGGGTCGACGGCGGCAACGGCGCCGGCCACTGGAGCATCCACCGAGACTACGTCTGGCGCGGTGCCACCCTCCTGGCCGCCGTCCGGAACGTCGGCCTCCAGGTGGTTCCCGAGACAACGCATTTCCTCCACCCCGACCACCTGGGCAGCCCGCGCCTCATCACCGACGAGACCGGCAACACCGTCGCCCAGCACGTGTACTTCCCCTTCGGCGAGGAGGCCACGCCCCCCTCGACGGACGAGGTCCTGAAATTCACCGGCCACGAGCGGGACCCCCTGGGCGCCGGCACCACCGACGACCTGGACTACATACACGCCAGGTACTACTCGCCCCACCTGGGGCGGTTTCTGAGTGTGGACCCGGCAAATCGGTACGAACCGACGAAGAAACCTCAGGCTTGGAACCGCTATGCGTATGGGCATGGCAACCCCGTGCTGAAGATCGATCCAGATGGGAAAGACGCATTGGCCGTCACCTATGTCGGATACCGAGTCGGGACACCATTCGGCCGACGCGCTCTGGGCCATTCGGGAATTACCATCGTCAAGAGCGGGAGGACGAAGTACTACGAGTTCGGGCGCTATGGTTCTGGTGGTGGAGGGAGGGTGCGTATACGAGGCCCCCTCCCAGACTTGCAGCTCGGCAAGAATGGCCTGCCCACCAAGGCATCGCTCAAGACCTATCTGCATGCCCTGACCAAGGTGGCGGGGCAGAACAAGCCGGTCCAAGGCGCCTACTTCGTCAACGACCAAGCCGACGCGATGTTGGGCTTCGCGACGGCTCGTGAATCCGATCCGAGCAAGCAGGGCGCATATAGTGCGACGGGCAACAACTGCGCTACCTTCTGCGAGGATGTGCTCGAAGCGGGCGGAGAGGATCTGGATGTTTCCATGATCAACTCCCCGGCCAATGTCATGCAGGAGCTCCAGGACGTGGCCGATTTCTCGGTCTCCTATGATCCTTCGACCGGTGAGCTGACGGTTACATGCGAGCAAGACTCGGCGTGTCCGGAGTAGTGGTTGTGAAATGTCTCGGCTTGATCGGCTGCCTGGTCGGAGGACTGATCGTCGGCGCCTGCCGGGAACCCACGATGGAAGAGTTTGCGCCGAAGCGTCTGCCATCCGTTCCCGCGACAGCTACCTGGGTGGGCTGGGTGGACGGAGGTGCCTGGATCGAGTGCTCTTTCGACCCGCAACAGAAGGCGGACTGGTGCACTGTCTGGGACGATCAGGTCGGTACGGTCGTAACCCGGACGTACTTCGTCCTCCGCGAGACCGGGGAGGGTCTTCCGGAGAGCGAGCTTTCCTACGCCTTCTTCAGCGGTCGTCACATCGAGCTAGCCGATGGTCGGGTGCTCGAGCCACTGAGGTCTCACGGCCGGGAACGAGACCCCTGGGAACCGCCGCCCATCGATCCTCTCCCCCCGTCGTCGCCCTCGGCTCCGCAATAGATGAGCTTCTGAGCCCGGCGCCTGGCTGGCGTTGTTCATGGCCCAGCCCAGACCAGGTGCCACCCCCTTTGCATCGGCAGACCAGGTGCCACCCCCTTTGCATCAGGAGCCGCAGGAGCTCCCGGGCAGCCCAGCGCCCGGGAACGTGCCAGCCCATTTTCACAGCCCATTTTCACAGCCCATTTTCACAGGGATGACCTCTACACGGAGCTTTTGGGGGCGACGAGCGGTGGGGCGAGCTCCGGTTGGATCGAGATGGGCGTGAGGTTCTGAAGATCCAGAAGATCCACCCCCAGGTCCGGCTGGTCCGGCTCGGCCTTCCCCGGCCGCTCCCTGCCGGAACGGCGGGAGCTCCAGGCGGGGCCCCCTCAGCCCCCCGCCCGCTCCGGGTACTCCGGCCGCCGCGGCTCCTCGGGCGGGGTCGCCTCGAGCTGCTCCAGGACCAGCTCGATCGCCTTCTCGAGCTGCGGATCGCGCCCCGACATCACCTCCGACGGGAGCTGCTCGACCTCGACGTCCGGCGGCACCCCTTCGTTCTCCACCACCCAGCCGTCCTCGGTCCAGATCGCCAGGTTGGGTGCCGACACGCGGCCGCCGTCCAGCAGCGGCGGGAAGCCGAGGATGCCCACCAGGCCGCCCCAGGTCCGCTTGCCCACGAGCACCCCCAGGTCGAGCTTCCGGAACATCCAGGGGAGCAGATCTCCGCCGGAGCCGGCGTACTGGTCGATGATCATCACCTTGGGCCCCTGGATGGAGGCCAGTGGGGTCTTCAGGTCCTCGCCGTAGCGCATGGCCCAGCGGGCGATGAGCGGTCGGCGCAGGATGTCGATGTAGTAGTCGGCCACCTGCCCGCCGCCGTTGTAGCGCTCGTCGATGATGATCGCGTCCCGGTCCGCCTGGGGGTAGAAGTAGCGCTTGAAGTAGGTGTGACCCCGGCCGGCGGTGTTCGGCACGTAGACGTAGGCCACGCGGCCGCCGGTAGCCTCGTCGACCCTGGCCAGGTTGTCCTCGACCCAGGCGCGGTTGCGCAGCGAGATCTCGTCCTCGATCGGCACCACCTCGACGGTGCGGGCGCCGTCGCCGTCCGGGGACGGTCCGACGGTGATTTCGACGATCTCGCCGGCGCGGTTTTCGAACCGGGCGAACAGGTTCTCGTCGGCGGTCAGCTCGCGACCGTCCACGGCCAGCAGGAGCTCGCCCTCGCGCACGTCCACCCCGGGCTCGGTGAGCGGAGCCCGCAGGTCCGGGTTCCAGTTCAGGCCGCCATAGACGCGGGCGAAGCGGTAGCGACCGTCGACGATCTGGTAGTCGGCGCCGAGGAGGCCGCCGGGGATTTGCTCCGGCTCGCTCCGCGAGTCTCCGCCCCCGACGTAGAGATGCCCCACGGTCAGCTCGCTGCCCAGCCACCGCAGCACCCGGTTGAGGTCGGAGCGGGTCGCCAGGTGGGGCAGGAAGACCGCGTACTTGTCCCGGAGCGCCGGCCAGTCGGCGCCGTGCATCCCGGGGTCGTAGAAATAGTCCCGCTGGATCCGCCAGGCCTCGTGGTACATCTGCTCCCACTCGGCTCGGGGGTCGACGCGGAGCTCGACCCGGTCGAGGGGAAGGACGCCGCTCCCCGCCTCGATCTCGCTCCCCGCGTCGACCACGGCCCACCGGTCTCCGGTCGCGTAGAGCAGCTTCTTCCGGTCCGCGGACAGAGTGAACGAGCGCACGTCCTCGGCCAGGGTCTTCTCCTCGAGGGTCTCGGTGGAGAAGCTGGTCAGGGCAGACGCCCCCGCGGGCTGCCCGAAGGCGCCCTGGGCACGGGCCTTCAGGTAGAACAGGGTCCCGGCCGCGCCCGGTCGGAGACCGCGGTAGAGGGCGGGCTCGACCGGCAGGGCGACGATCCGTTGCGCCAGGCCGTCCAGGTCGATCTCCACGCGCGGCGGCTGGTCGCCGTCGCCCTCGCCGTCCGGGTCGTCGTCTCCGTCCTCCGCGCCGTCCGGGGTCTCCTCCTGGTTCTCCGGCGCCACCGGAGAGGCCACGCCCCGCTGCAGCACCGCCGCGTAGAGGGTGTTGGTCGAGCGCACGTCGTTGCCCGACACGGCGAACCACTGGCGGACCGGCCCGGCGTCGGTGGAGGCCGAGAACCAGAGGTACTCCCCGCCGGCGTCGAACACCGGCTCCCCGACGTCCGACAGCCCCTCGGTCACCGTGTGCGAGCGATCCTCCTCGACCGAGTAGAGACAGAGGCGCTGGAAGTAGGTCTTCGTGTTCCGGGTGTAGGCCAGCCAGCGGGAGTCGGGGGACCAGGCGTGGTGGAGGGTCGGCACCGGACCGTAGAGGGTCTCGGAGGAGACCTTGCGGATCGCGCCGGTCGCGACCTCCAGCACGTACAGGGACAGGGAGTTGTCCACGTAGCTGATCCACGCGCCGTCGGGGGACCACTTCGGGTCCCGGTAGAAGCCGGCGCCGTCGAGGGAGACGGTCCGGGCCGATCCGGTCTCCTCGCGGCCGTCGTGCGGCGCGATCACCAGCCGGTACTCGCCCGAGGCGTCCGAGAAGTAGGCGATCCAGCGCCCGTCCGGCGACCAGGCCGGGGAGCGCTCGTGGACCCCCGGGGTGCTGGTCAGGTTCCGGGGCTCCCCCTTGTCGGCGGGGAGGGTGACGATCTCGCCCCGGGTCTCGAACACCGCCCGGACGCCGGAGGGGGAGAGATCGGCGTCGCGCACCAGCTCAGAGGCCTTCTCGTAGCGAGGCCGGGCCTCGATCAGATCGGTGGCGACCCCCACGACCAGGCGCTCGGCGGAGCCGGTCCGCGGATCGAACAGGTGGAGGAAGCCGGCCTGCTCGTAGACGATCCGCTCGCCGTCGCCGTCGAGCGCGAGAATCGGGAAGTCCTCGTGGAACGTGTGCTGTTCGATCGCGCCGCCCGCCGGGTCGTAGGAGAACAGGTTGAATTCGCCGGTCCGGTCGGACCGGAACCAGATCCGTTCGCCGATCCAGACCGGGTCGGTGTCGTTGGCGCGCTCCGGCGGCCGCGGGATCTCCTCGACCGAGAGGTCGGAGAGGTCGAGGATCCAGATCCGCGACGCCGTGCCGCCCCGGTAGTGCTTCCAGGTCGTGGACTCGTCGCCGTCCGGCACGTAGGCGAGCCTGGAGCCGTCCGGCGAGAGCTCGGCCACGTGTGCGGTGGGCACCGGCAGGCGGCTCGGGAACCCTCCGTCGAGCGGCACGCTGTACAGGTGGCGGTGGCGCCGGGTGTGGACGGTCCGCCGCGACGTGAAGAGCACCGCGGCGCCGTCCGCCGTGAATCCCTGGACCCGATCCGCCCCCGGATGCCAGGTGAGGCGGGTCGGAGCGCCGCCCTCCACCGGGATCGAGTAGACGTCGACGTTGCCGTCGTACTGGCCCGAGAACGCGATCGTCCGGCCGTCGGGCGAGAAGCGGGGAGCGGTCTCGACGCCGACGTGGCTGGTCAGGCGGCGGACGCCGGTCCCGTCCCGGCGGGCGATCCACAGGTCCTCGGCGTAGACGAACGCCACGTGCTCCCGGGAGAGCGCGGGATCGGCGAGCATCCTGGTGTCGGCGGTGTCGACGGCGCCCGCCGGGACGGCGGCCAGGGTCCACAGGGTGAGCGCGACCGGGGCGAGCCCTCCGGCGTGTCTGGACATGACGATCCTCCGAGGTCGGTTGGCGGGAACGGGGCCGGGCGGCACCGCCTGGACATTCTACGATTCCTCCGACACCGGGTTTCGCCCGGGTCCCCCCCCGGGTCCCTCTGGGTCCAGCTGAAGCTCCGCTTCGACCCGGCGGGGGCTCGAGCGTCGAGGGGATGCGAGCTCCGGGCGGTGGCGTCCCCTTCCCCCTTCGAGGGCGGGAAGGGGAGCGAGGGGATGGGGGGTGATCGCAACTCAGCGCAGCCGGTGGCGCGCCAGCCGTTCGTAGTGCTTCCGGCAGATCTCGTGGAGCTTCCGGAAGCGCTCGGGGATCGGCTCGGTGCGGGGGCGGGGCGGCCCGAACCCGGTGGAGCGCTCGACGTTGGCGTACCAGTGGCGGGCCCAGACTCCGTCGGTAGGCCGCGGGCCCGGCGCCCAGGAGAGCATCGCCGGGTCGAACGGGACGCCGACGGCCTCGCACAGGCGGCCGAGGATCCGTTCGGGATCCTCCAGGACGTCGAGGGAGTCGATCACCGGCGGGATCTCGCCGGTCCGATCGCGCACGAAGTCGAACAGCTCGGTCTGCTGCGGCAGCCCCAGGTCCTCGGGGGTCGGATCCGGACGGACCTTGGAGTAGGAGAGGATGACGGCGCCCGGCTCGCGGATCAGGAAGCAGTTGGTGATCCCGAGCATCCAGTCCCGCCCCACCTCGGGGATCATGTGGTGGGTCATGTGCTTCTGGTACCAGATGCGCCTGCCGTCCGGCACGGGGCCGGTCAGCCAGGCGACGACCTCGCGCCAGTCGGCCTCGTAGGTGTCGATGATCTCCTCGCGGGCGGGGTGCTCGATGCCGGTCGTCTGCAGGTAGTGGGCGTACAGGGGCTCGTCGGTGACGTGGGTGTCGGCGCGGCTGCCCCAGGAGCGCAGCAGGGCGGTGGAGATGTTGCGGGGGCCGGACCACATGGCGAGGGTGACCGGATCGCCCTTCCTCCTCCTGACCTCCTCCTTCCCGATCAACCGTCTTCCCTCGCCGGGAAGTCGGGCAGGGGGGTGCCCTGGTCGGCGGTGCGCAGGGC
Source organism: Acidobacteriota bacterium (assembly GCA_050050355.1). GTDB lineage: Bacteria > Acidobacteriota > Thermoanaerobaculia > Multivoradales > DATKCC01 > JASFUJ01. The sequence continues at coordinate 1,245 of JASFUJ010000126.1, read as the reverse complement.
GTAGAGCCTCTGGAGGCGCTCGGTGATGGGGCCGCGGGCGCCGTCGCCGATGGTCCGGCCGTCGACCTCGAGGACGGGGGCCAGCTCGCCCATGGTGCCGGTGGTGAAGAGCTCGTCCGCGGCGTAGACCTCGGCGATCGAGAGATTGCGCTCCACCGCGGGGATGCCTTCCTCCCGGGCGATCGCCAGGATCAGGCCCCGCGTGATCCCGGGCAGGCAACTGTCGGCGTGGGGCGTGGCGAGCTCGCCCCGCTTGACCAGGAACACGTTGGTGGCGTTGGTCTCCGAGACGAAGCCGGCCAGGTCGAGCATGACGGCGTCGTCGACCCCGGCCTGGTTGGCCTGGATCTTGGCCAGGATGTTGTTGACCAGGTTGTTGTGGTGGATCTTGGAGTCGATCGACTGGGGGTTGTTGCGTCGGATGGCGGAGGTGATCAGGCGGATGCCCCGGCGGTCGTAGACCGGCTCCTTCCACTCGGCCAGGACGATCAGGGTCGGCCCGTAGCGGTTGAGCCGGGGGTCCATCCCGGAGGTCACCTTGCGCCCGCGGGTGAGGGTCAAGCGGATGTGCACCCCGTCGCGCATGCCGTTCGCTTCGAGGGTCCGGAAGATCGCCTCGGTCACCTCGTCGCGGCTCGGAACCTCGGCGAAGGCCATGGCCCGGGCGGAGTCGAACAGGCGGTCGAGATGGGCGTCGAGCTGGAAGATCCGGCCGTCGTAGACGCGCAGCCCCTCCCAGACGGCGTCGCCCCCCTGGACCGAGCTGTCGAAGACGGAGACCTTGGCCTCGTCGCGGGAGCGCAGCGCGCCGTCCACCCAGACCCGGAGGTCCGCGTTGCGTGGATCGGGAAGCTCGGGCGGAGGGTTCACCGGAACGGAGTCGCTGGCCATGACGAGATTCCTCTGGGCTTCGACTTCGAGACTTCGAAGGTCCGAAGAGTCCGATAGGATCGCTCCGACTCTCCGCGTCGGAGATGGATCTCCGGCGCGGCGCAGAGTACCACGCGGCGAGGCCCCGCCGGTGTCGTCCCGGGGATGTCGGGCGCCCTGAAATCGACCCGCGCCGCGGGTCACTCCAGGATGAACGACCGGCGGCGGACGGACCAGGAGACCGTCGGAGAGCGCGCATGCCAGACGAGGCCTCGAACCAGAACCTGACCCTGCCTGTCGCCCTGCTCCGCGGCTGGGACGGCCGTGGCGGGGCCGCCCTGGCCGCCGCGCGCTCCGCGCTCTCGGAACCGGCCG
>JASFUJ010000125.1:0-7499 GCA_050050355.1 Acidobacteriota bacterium | reverse complement strand
ACGAGCTGACCTTCCCCGTGGGCTTCGGGCTCGACGGGGGCGACGTCGAGGCGCGCATCGGCGCCTACCGGGATCCGGACGGAGGTCACCTGCAGGCGACCGGGTTCATCCTCCGGGATGGTGAGGTGGTGCACGCCACCTACTCGAGCGGGCCGCTCGGCCGCCTCCAGGCGGCGCACGTGGCCGGGTTCGTCGAGTACGTCCGGAAGGGGTGACCGGAGATGTCCAAGCCCGACATCACGGTCTACGGCGCCTTCTGGTGTCCGGACTGCCACCGGAGCAAGAGCTTCCTCGGTGAGCACCAGGTCCCGTACCGCTGGGTCGACATCGAGGAGGACGCCGAGGGCGAGGCCTTCGTCATCGAGGCCAACGACGGCAAGCGCCGCATTCCGACCCTGGCGTTCGGGGACGGCACGATCCTCTCCAACCCGTCGAACGCCGAGCTGGCGGAGACCCTGGGCCTCAAGACCACGGCCGAGCGCCACCACTACGACCTGATCATCGCCGGCGGCGGGCCGGCCGGGTTGACGGCCGCGCTCTACACGGCGCGGGAAGGCATCGACACCCTGGTGATCGAGCGGGCGGCCCTGGGCGGGCAGGCGGCGGCCACGATGCACCTGGACAACGTGCCCGGCTTTCCGGAGGGCGTCGCCGGCGACGAGCTCGCCGGGCGCTTCCGGGCCCAGGCCGAGCGCTTCGGGGTCGAGCTGCTCCAGGCCCAGGAGGTCTCGGGCCTCTGCCGGCGCGACAACTACCGCTGCATCCAGACCGCGGACGGCACCGAGTACAGCGCCCTCGCCGTCCTGCTGGCGACCGGCAGCCGCTACCGCCGGCTCGGGGTCCCGGGGGAGGACGACTACCTCGGCGCCGGCGTGCACTTCTGTGCTACCTGCGACGGACCGTTCTACAAGGGGCGCCCGGTGGCCGTCGTCGGCGGTGGCAACAGCGCCACCGAGGAGAGCCTGTTCCTCACCCGGTTCGTCGACGGGGTGACCCTGCTGGTGCGCGGCAGCGAGCTGAGCGCCAGCCAGGTGATCCGGGAGAAGGTGCTGCGCCATCCGGAGATCGACGTGCGCTTCGACACCGTGGTGGAGGCGTTCGAGGGGGCGCAGTCCAAGCTCCACACGGTCCGGACCCGGAACAGAAAGACCGGCGAGACCGAGGCCCTCGAGCTCCCGGGGGCCTTCGTGTTCATCGGCCTGGACCCGAACACCGGCTATCTCGCCGGGACCGAGGTGCGGCTCGACCGCTGGGGGTTCGTCGTCACCGGCCACGACCTGGTCCACGACGGCGACCGGCCGCCGGGGTTCGAGGAGGCCGAGCCGCAGATCCTGGAGACCAGCGTGCCCGGGATCTTCGCCGCGGGCGACGTCCGCGCCGGCAGCACGAAGCAGGTGGCCTCTGCCGCCGGCGAGGGCGCCGCGGTGGCGCTGATGATCCGGGACCACCTGAAGCGGGTGTGAGGGCTTCAGGCGCCGGGGGTGCGGATCGCGAGCAGCCGCACCTCGGTCATGTCCTCGATCGCCCAGCGGATGCCCTCCCGGCCGAGGCCGCTGTCCTTGACGCCGCCGTAGGGCATGTGGTCGATGCGCCAGCTCGGCACGTCGCCGATGATCACTCCCCCCACGTCGAGGCGGTCCCAGGCGCGCCGGGCCTTGTAGAGGTCGCGGGTGAAGACGCCCGCCTGGAGGCCGAAGACCGAGTCGTTCACCCGGTCGAGGGCCTCGTCGAAGGTGGCGAACGGCTCGAGCAGGGCCACCGGACCGAAGGCCTCCTGGCAGGAGAGGTCGAGGCTCGGATCGACGCCTTCCAGCAGCGTGGCCTCGAGCATGGCGCCCTCCCGCGCGCCGCCGCAGAGCAGCGTGGCGCCGGCGGCCACCGCCTCTTCGATCCAGCCGTGGAGGCGCCGGGCCTCCTTCTCCGAGATCATCGGGCCGATGAAGGTCTCCTCGTCCCGCGGGTCGCCCGCCACCAGCGCCTCGGTGGCCGCCACGAAGCGCTCCTTCAGCTCGTCGTAGAGGCTCTCGTGCACCAGCACCCGCTGGACCCCGATGCAGCTCTGGCCGCTCTGGTAGAACGCGCCGACGATCAGCCGGTCGACCGCGTCTTCCAGGAGCTCGCCGCGGATGTCCTCGTCCACGATGCAGGCGGCGTTGCCCCCCAGCTCCAGCACCACCTTCTTCTTGCCCGCCTTCGCCTTCAGCGCCCAGCCCACCTCGGGCGAGCCGGTGAAGCTGAGGAGCTTCAGACGCTCGTCCTCGGTGAACAGACGCGCTCCGTCGCGGCGGCAGGGGAGGATGGAGAAGGCCCCGGGGGGCAGGTCCGTCTCGGCGAGCGTCTCGCCGATGATCAGCGCCCCCAGGGGGGTGAGGCTGGCCGGCTTGAGCACGAAGGGGCAGCCGCAGGCCAGCGCCGGCGCCACCTTGTGAGCGGCCAGGTTGAGGGGGAAGTTGAACGGCGAGATGAACGAGCAGGGGCCGATCGGCACCCGCTTCCACGCGCCGGTGTAGGCGGCGCCGCGGGGGCTCACGTCCATGGGCAAGATCTCGCCGTAGATCCGCACCGATTCCTCGGCGGCGATCCGGAACGTGTCGACGAGGCGCGAGACCTCGCCCCGGCTGTCCTTGATCGGCTTGCCCGCCTCGATGCACAGGGCCTCGGCCAGCTCCTCGGCGCGCTCGGTGAACCGGGTCACGCAGTGCTGGAGCACCGCCTGGCGCTCGTAGGCTTTCATCTCGGCCATGGGGCCTGCGGCTTCCACCGCGTGGCCGATGGCGCGGTCGATGTCGGCCTCGGCGGCGAGGGCCACCCGGGTCACCACCTCGCCGCCGTACTTGTCGGTGACCTCCAGGTCGGTGTTGGGTCGCTCGGGACGGTTGGCCAGGTAGAAGGGGTAGGTCTCGCGCAGCATGGGTGCCTCCGTGGCTTCAGATCGAGCAGCCGATGTCGCCCAGTCTCTTGGTGAGGAGCCGGTTCTCCCGGTAGTCGATGGGGACCACCACCAGCGACGGGCCGGGGGTCGTGAAGCTCTCCTCCAGCACGTCGGCCAGGTCGCGGCTCCGCTCGCATCGGAAACCGTTCCAGCCGAAGGCCGCGGCCAGCTTCGACCAGTCCGGGTTGCCGAAGGAGAGGTCCGTGTGGCGGCCGAACTCGGTCTCCTGCTTCCACGCGATCAGGCCGTAGGCGCCGTCCTCCCAGACCATGACCGTGGGCTCGGCCCCCAGGCGCCGGGCGGTCTCCATCTCCTGGACATTCATGAGGAAGCCGGCGTCGCCGCAGATGGCCAGCACCCGCCGCTCCGGGTGCACCAGCTTGGCGGCGACGGCGCCGGGCAGGGCGAAGCCCATGGAGCAGAAGCCGTTGGGGATCAGGCAGGTGTTGGGCTCGTGGCAGTGGTAGTAGCGGGCGATCCACATCTTGTGGGCGCCCACGTCGGAGAGCAGGACGTCCTCCGGGCCGAGGGCCCGGCGCGCGTCCCACAGGACCTTCTGGGGCCGGATGGCGCCCTCGGTGTCGTCGTCGGCGTGCTCGGCGAAGTCCTCCTGCAGCGCGCGCCGGGTCTTCGCCTGTCCGGTCAGGTCCCAGTCGGGGACGCCGTCCCGGTCGAGCCGCTCGTTGAGCATCCAGAGGGTGTGGGCCAGGTCCCCCACCAGCTCGACCCGGGGGTGGTAGCGGCTGTCGATCTCGGCGGGCAGGAAGTCGGCGTGGATGATCGGCTTGTCGCCCGCCGGGTTCCACAGCCGCGGCGGGTACTCCACCATGTCGTAGCCCAGGGTGAGCACCGCGTCGGACTCGTCGACCAGATACGCCGTGTGGTCCTTGGCCTGGAGGCCGATGGTGAACAGGCAGTGGTCGGCGTCCATGTCCACCGCGCCCTTGGCCATGAAGGTGGAGATCACGCCGAGGCCGGTGCGCTCGCAGAAGCGGCGGAGCTGCCTGGAGGCCCGCTTGCGGATGCAGCCGTTGCCGGCCAGGATCACCGGCCGCCGGGCGGTGCGCAGGAGCTCCCAGGCCCGGTCGGTGATCTTGTCGTCCGGCCCCGGCCGCCGGAAGCGGACCGGCTCCATGGGCTCGGTTCCGGCGTCCATCTTCGCCACGTTCTCCGGCAGCTCGATCATGCAGGCGCCGGGCTTTTCGGTGCGTGCCAGGCGCACGGCCTTCCTGACGATCTCCGGGATGTTGTCCGGGTGGGCGACGGAGTGGGCCCACTTGGTCACCGGCCGGAACATGGAGACCACGTCCATCGCCTGGTGGCTCTCCTTGTGCAGCCGCTGGGTGGAACCCTGGCCGGTGAGCACCAGCATGGGCGCCCGGTCCATGTTGGCGTCGGCGACGCCGGTGATCAGGTTGGTGGCGCCCGGACCCAGGGTGCCGAGGCAGGCGGCCGGGTTGCCGGTCAGCCGGCCGTAGACCTCGGCCATGAACGCCGCCCCCTGCTCGTGCCGGGTCAGCAGGAAGCGGATGCTCTCGCTCTGCTCGAGGGACATCATGAAGTCGGCGTTCTCCTCGCCGGGGACGCCGAACACGGACTCGATCCCCTCGGCCTCGAGGCATCGGACGAACAGGTCGGAAGCCTTCATGCCACGCTCCCCTCTCTGAAAGTGCTCCTGCTCTGAAAGTGCTCCTGGCGGTGCCTCCGGGAGTGCCGCGCTCCAGTGTCTCCGCGTTCCCGGCGTCTGTCAATCGCTCGGACCCGGACGTCGACGCGAGCCCGCCCGAACCGGGCCCGGCTCCACCGCGTATGAAACGATCGGCTGGAACAGCCTCCGAACGTGCCGCGACCGGGAGGGCCCCATGACCGAGCCATCGACTTCTCGCCCGTTGCCCGACGATCCGCGACTCCAGGCCTACCTGCCCCTGCTCTACGTCGCCTGGGCCGACAGCGAGCTCGAGGAGGACGAGATCCGCGCGGTCTGCGGCCGGATCCAGCGGGAGGCTCCCGACCGGACCTGCGAGGACCTGCTGGGCCGGTGGCTCGACCCGGAGGCGCCGCCGTCGGCCGAGGATCTGGCGGGACTGCTCGAGGCCATCCGGAGCTCGGCCCGGGGCCTGGACCCGGACGATCGCGCGAGTCTTTCCGCCCTCGGGACCTCGCTCGCCCGGCGCGCGGGCCACGAGCCCGACCCGGCCGAGCTGGAGGCCCTGGCCGAGGTGGAGCGGGCCCTCGGCGTGGAGCCGGAGGAGACGAGCGCCCGGCTGGTCACCCCGGAGCGTCCGGAGCCGGCCGCCGGGCCGCCCCGGCCCGCGTTCGACGTCGCCGGACTGGAGGCCCATCTGGCCGCGCCGTACGGCGAGCTGCGGCGCGAGGTGCTCGAGCTGCTGGCCTCGCCGGACTTCGAGCGGCCGCTCGAGCTGGAGCGTTCCCGGTACCGTGAGCTGGCGCTCGCACAGTGCCGCGCCCTGGGCGGGCGGGGCTGGGGCGCCCTGTCCTTTCCGGAGACGGCCGGAGGCGCGGACGACGTCGGCCGGTTCGTGGCCGTCTTCGAGACCCTCGCCCACGGCGACCTGTCCACCCTGGTCAAGTTCGGGGTGCAGTTCGGGCTGTTCGGCGGCAGCATCCTGCACCTGGGGACCGAGCGGCACCACCGGGAGCTGCTCCCGGCCGTGGGCTCGCTGGAGCTGCCCGGCTGCTTCGCCATGACCGAGACCGGACACGGCTCCAACGTGGCGGAGCTGAGGACGACCGCGACCTACGACCCGGAGAGCGACGAGCTCGTGGTCCACACCCCGGGGCCGGACGCCCGCAAGGACTACATCGGCAACGCCGCCTGCCACGGACGGATGGCCACGGTCTTCGCCCAGCTCGAGGTGGGCGGCCATCGCCACGGGGTCCACGCCGTCCTGGTGCCGATCCGCGACGGCGCCGGGCAGGCTCTCCCGGGGGTCGAGATCGAGGACGACGGCCCGAAGATGGGGCTCCAGGGGGTCGACAACGGGCGCCTCGCCTTCGACCGGGTCCGGGTGCCCCGGGCGAACCTCCTGGACCGCTTCGGCGCCATCGACGATCAGGGGCGGTACGAAAGCCCCATCGCCAGCCCCACCAGGCGTTTCTTCACCATGCTGGGGACCCTGGTCGGCGGCCGGGTGAGCGTCGCCCTCGCGGGACTCTCGGCCACCAAGAGCGCCCTGGCGATCGCCGTGCGCTACGCGGAGCGGCGCCGCCAGTTCGGCCCGGAAGGCGAGGCGGAGGTCCGCCTGCTCGACTACCTCGCCCACCAGCGCCGTCTGCTGCCCCGCCTGGCGAAGACCTACGTCCTTCATGCGGCCTTGCGGGAGCTGGCGGCCTCCTACGCCGAAGCCGGCGGCGAACGCCGCGAGCTCGAGACCCACGCCGCCGGCCTCAAGGCGATGGCCACCTGGCACGCCACCGACACCGTCCAGGAGTGCCGGGAGGCGTGCGGCGGGCAGGGGTACCTGGCGGAGAACCGGTTCGCCGCACTCAAGGCCGACACGGACGTCTTCACCACCTTCGAGGGGGACAACACGGTGCTGCTGCAGCTCGTCGCCAAGGGGCTGCTGGCCGAGTACCGGAACCAGTTCCACGACCTGAGCCCCTTCGGCATGGTGCGCTGGGTCGTGGCGCGGGCCGCGGGCGATCTGGCGGAGAAGAACCCGTTCCTCACCCGCCGCGCGGACGAGGATCACCTGCGGGACCGGGATCTGCATCTCGATCTGCTCCGCTGGCGGGAGGAGCGCCTGCTCCACACCCTGGCGCGTCGTCTGAAGGCGCGCCTGGACCGGGGTCTCACGGCCTTCGCGGCGCTGAACGAGTGTCAGGACCACGCTCTCGAGTCGGCCCGGGCGTTCGTCGACCGGCTGGCGCTCGAAGCGTACGAGCGCTGGGCCGCGGAGGCGCCGGAGCCGCTCCGGGAGCTGCTGGCGTCGGTCGGCGACCTGCACGCGCTGGCGACCCTGGAGGCCGAGAAGGGGTTCTACCTGGAGCACGGGCTGTTCGACCCGCCCAAGAGTCGGGCGATCCGGACCCTGGTCAACGAGCTGTGCCGGGAGCTCCGGCCCCATGCCGGGGGGCTGGTGGACGGGTTCGGGCTGGGCGGGGAGGTGCTGAGGGCGCCGATCGCCGCCGGGTGAGCCGGGGGGCCTTGAGCCGGGTCGTCGGGCGTAGGGCCGGGGCTTGTCCCCGGCCGCGAAGGGACGGTTGATGGGGGGGATGGCGGTTGGGCGGAGGGCTCCGTTGTGGGGTTCGCCGGGAGCGGTCCGGGGGCTCCCGGCCTCCGGCCCGGCTCCGCGTGGGAGGACTTCGGGCGGGGCGCTCCGCCTGCCAGCGCCGTTCGCGGACGAGCCGGGCGTACCCTTCCGCCGCGCTTGCCAGGTCCGCGGGCGCTGACACCTGCGGCCGGGAGCCCCCGGACCGCTCCGAGGGGAACCGGTCGATGGCGTACCGGACCAGCCCCCCACCCCACGGGGCTCCGTGCAAACGGGGTGGCACTTTGCGGATCGGGGTCGTCGGGCGTAGGGCCGGGGCTTGTCCCCGGCCGCGA
>JASFUJ010000124.1:0-7506 GCA_050050355.1 Acidobacteriota bacterium | reverse complement strand
CCGGTGCCGGGGGGGTCGCCCGCCGCGGGGGTGACGGTCAGCGTGATCGCCGCCCCCGGCTTGGAGAAGGCCGCCTCGCCGGCCAGGTAGAAGACGGTGAACAGGCGGGGGCGGGGGCCGAAGGGGTGGAAGGGCTTCGAGAGGTCCAGCTCCACGTCGTCGTGGAAGGCCATGTCGGGGGCGACCCCCGCGCCGCCGGAGGACTCGGGGGGCAGGGTTCTGATCTTCAGATCCCGGAGCTCCACCGCCGCGAGGCCGGAGATCTTCCCCGGCAGCACCCTGCAACGGATCCAGCGGGTCTCGGTGCCGCCGATCTCCAGCGTCTGGAGCCGGTCGGCGTCGTCCTTGGTCAGCACCAGGTCCCCGCCGTCCGCGCCCGCGATTCCCAGGTCGGCCCAGTCCTCCACCTCGGCGACCGCGCCGTCGGCCAGGACCACCTCCTTGGTGCCCCGGTAGTACTGCCAGGCGACGGCCGTGGGGTCCGCCAGCCCTTGCCCAGGGACCGCCGGCGGCGTCAGCTCCAGCTCCACCCGCGCGGGGCCCTTCAGGTTGAACAGGTTCTCGTGCCCCAGGTACAGCGAGTGCTCCTGGAGGTTGGCGGAGCCGGCGTCGAACAGGGTGGAGGCCGCGCCGCCGCCGACGGCCGCGGTGTGGTCGACGATCGCGTCGCGGGCGGGCACGACGCTCCGGACGGCGATCAGCTTCGCCGGGGTGGCGACGAACGCCGTCTCGGTCTCGAAGGTCACCGGCTCGCCGTCGAGGCCCTCGCCCGCCACCTGCGTGCCGGCGGGCACGGTGACCGGCTCGGCGGCGCCCTTACTGAGGGTGAAGGCCAGCGGGGCGCGGGCCGCCTGCGCCACCGACGGCTCGACGCCGAGGCGGTCGAGGAAGGCCAGCAGCGCCTTGGCCGGCATCCGGTCGATCCGCTGGACGACCCCGTCGAGCAGGCGCGTGAAGGCCTCCAGCAGGCCCTGACCCGGGTCCAGGGCGTCGCCCCGGGGGGCGCTCCACTCCGGGGTGTAGACGCGCCGCAGGTCGAGGATCTCCCGCCGGAGCTCCGCGAGGGTCCGGCCGTCGATCCGGGGCGCGGTCGGGCTTGCCTGGCGCATGGCTCGCTCCTCAGCTCCCTTCGTCCAGGTAGAAGGGGAAGACCAGGTTGAAGCGGTTGTTGGTGGCGCGCACCCGGTAGTCCACGTCCACCAGCAGCGTGCCCACCTGGCCGGCGCCGGGCTTGACCGCCACCTCGAGCACCTCGATGCGCGGCTCCCAGCGCAGCAGGGCGCGCCGGATCTCCGCCTGCAGGCGTCCCAGGTTGGTGGCGCTCAGGGTGGTGAAGACGGCGTCGTGGAGCCCGCCGCCGAATTCAGGGCGCATGGGGCGTTCGCCCCGGGCGGTCAGCAGGATCAGCGGGATCGCCTCGCGGATGTCGTCCTCCTGCTCGGAGAGGGCGATCCGGCCGGCCGCGTCCACCCGCGGCGGGAAGGTCCAGCCCCGGCCCAGGAACTCCTTCTTCGTGGCGTTCATGCGGTCACCTCTTCATCCTCCGATCAGCACCGTGAGCTCCCCGGTCACGATGGGGGCGCCACAGCCGGCGGTGTCCCCCACCCGGGCCGCCGGCTTGCCGCCGATGAGCACCGTGGCGCTGCCGAGGGCGATGGGTGTGGGAGGGTGCACCGCCGGCGGCGGGAACGAGCAGGTGTGGAGGTCGCCCAGGGTGGCCGCCGGCAGGCCGCCGACGAGCACCGTGGCCACTCCCGGGCCGGTTACCACGCCGGGGTGGCCGGTGGGATCGCCGACGCGCGCTGCTGGGGGCATCTCCGGGTCTCCTTTCCGTTCAGTTGATCTTGACCAGCGCTCCCTCGAGCTCCAGCACGGCGCCGGCCTCCACCTTGAGGCTGGCGCCGGCCTTGATCTCGATGACCTGGCTCTCGATCACCAGCTTGGTCTGGCAGGCGATGCTGATCTCGCCGCGCACCGAGTCGATGGAGACGGTGTTGGCGCCGGAGTGGTCCTCGATCAGGATGCGCTCGCCCCCGGAGGAGTCGTCGAGCAGCACCCGGTGGCCGGCGGCGGTCCGGATCTCCACCTGCTCGGCGCCCGAGGTGTCGTCGAAGACCAGCTCGTGGCCGCTCCTGGACGTGATCACCCGCAGATTGTTCTCGCCGTCGGCGTTGTCTCGGGGAGCGTCGTCGCCGCCGTTCCACAGGCCGCCGATCACGTAGGGGAACCGGGGGTCGCCGTGCTCGAAGAGCACCAGCACCTCGTCGTCCACCTCGGGCAGGAACCAGGTGCCGCGCTCGGCGCCCGCCATCAGCGTGGCCACCCGGGCCCAGTGGCTCTCCTCCTCCTGCGAGAGCCAGGGGAAGCGCACCTTCACCCGCCCCAGGCCGTCCGGGTCCTGGTTGTTGGTCACCACCCCCACGACCGCGCCGTAGAGCTTGCCCCGGCGGCTCTCCACCGCGGTCTGGTCGGTCAGCAGGTCGAAGACGTTCACGTGGCGTTCCTTTCCACCGAGAACCGGGTCGTGTAGCCGGTCTCCGGGTCGATCCGGTGCTCCGAGGCGACGACGTAGTAGTCGCCCGAGAACAGCGATCCCAGGCCGGTGAGCTCCACCACCACCCCGGCCCGCACGGCGGTGTCGCCCACCGCCAGGGCCTCGCCGGTGAGGAAGCGCATGGCCATGTCGTTGAATCGCGCCTCGGCGATCTGGCGGGCTTCGCCGGAGGAGAAGACCGGCGTCTCCACGATGGCGCTCCGGGCGGCGAAGAAGGCGTTCTCGGCGGTCACCGCCCCCAGCTCGGAGCTCCCCATCCGGGGGGCGGCGTCGCCGGTGGTGGCGGTGGCCTCGATGGCCTCCTTGGTCTTCGGATCCCACCCCCGCAGAGCCAGCTCGCTGACCTGGCCGAGGGTGGAGAGCCGGGGCCGGAAGGACCGTAGCGTCTGACCGTAGAGCAGGCTCCGGACGTCGGCCCGGTCGTTGGCGGCCTTGCGGAAGAAGAGCGTGCCGTCCCGGATGATCAGCTCGTAGCGGATGCGCCGCGCCCGCTCCAGCAGGAAGTCGATGTCGGAGCGGTTGTTCTGGAGCACGTACTCGTGGATCACCCCGGAGTCCTCCACGTCGGCGGTCAGGCCCAGCTCGCGGGCCACCTGCCCGGCGATCTCGCTGTCCTTCATCCGGGTGAACGAGCGGGTGCGGCGGCCGCGGCGGAAGCGGTGGAGCCGGTCGTAGCCCCACAGGCGCAGGATCGGCGCCTCGGCCTCCGGAAAGTCCGGCTCCAGGGCGGTGATCTCCCCGTCGACGAGGCGCTCCAGCCGATCGGCGTAGCCGCCGCGGATCTCCACCGAGGCGCCGGGGCGGAAGAGGTCGTCGTCGAACCACTTGAGCTCCTGGCGGTCCGAGTCCCAGTTGTTGAGGGTCACGGCGAAGGTGTGGGGACCCTCCACGTAGTCGCAGACCTCCACGTCCAGGACGTCGAGGGCCGTCTCCGGCTCGAGCCGGGCGCCGTCGAGGCGCACCTCGAACGCCGGGGTGTCCCGAACCTGGGCCAGTGCCGGATCCGCCATGGCGACGCGTCCTCTCCTCTCACTCGATGGCCGGCACCCGGAGCACCTGCCCCGGGGTCAGCAGCCGCGGGTTGTCGATGTCGTTGGCCTCCGCGATGCGCCGCCAGCTCTCGGGCTGGCGCCACAGCAGGGCCGCGATGGAGCTCAGGGTCTCGCCCGAGCGCACCGTGTGGCTGCGCTCCGGGAAGGACCCTCGCTGGGTGTTCTCCTGGGCCTCCTCGGACGGCGGGATGTACTCCTTGAACGCCACCGCCAGGCGCGCCCGCACCGGCGTGCCCTCCTCGGTGAAGAGCACGAACTGCTGCTTGAGGCTCTCGAGCACGCCGCGGAACGGGAACACCCCGGAGCCGGTCACGGCGCCGCCCCACTCGATCTGGCAGATCGGCGGGCGCTTGCCCTCGCTCGTGCTCTCGCTGGCCACCAGCAGCCGGGCGAGCTGGACGGTGTGGTCGCGCACGTCCTCCTGCGCCTCGTAGGTATCCAGGAAGAGCTCCATGGAGAGCTTCTTGAGCGCCTGCCCTGTGAACTGCAGCTCGGGCTTGCGCCGGGGCTTCTTCTGCTCCTCCCAGGTGTTGGCGTCCTCGATCGAGTACTCGCTGGGGTTGAAGAGCACCTCGAAGGAGGTTCCCGTGTCCTGGTTGGTGATCCTGAGCTTTTCGAGGGCCATGGTTCGTCCGCGCCTTCTCGCTCCTTCACTGCAGCCCGCGCCGCTCGCGCTCCGCCAGCAGCCGGCGGGCCAGGGAGGTGTAGACCCGGTCGGTGAGCCGTCCGACCTCCGTCCGGCTCAGCCGATCCACCAGGGAGGCCCCGGACAGGGTGTTCTCCACGTGCCGCTCCACCAGCCGGACCACCCGCTCCTCCTGGAAGCGGGTCAACGCCGGGGCCTCCGGCGGTCCGGCCGCGGCCGCCGGGGCGGAGGCGACGGTGCGAGGGACGGGCCGCCACGGGGGCCGCGCCGGGGCTCGTCCCGGGGACGGAGCGTGCACCCGGGAGACGCCGGGAGGGAGGGCCGCCGAGGAAGGATCGCGCCCCTGGTGCCGGTGCGGGTGCCGGAGGGCGGGGAGACGGGCCGGAGGCCGGAGCAAGCCCGGACGCGGGCTCCCGGCCGGATCCGGGTCCCGGCGGGACGCCCCATGCCGCGGCGGCCTCCGGATCCCGTTCCCGGACCTGGATGGGGGCCGGGCCGGTTCGAGCGGTCCGGCGGGGCCGCCCTTGCCGCGGCCGGCCGGCCCACTCGCCCGGGGTCGCGGGGAGAGCGGGGTGCGGGCGACGCCGGGGAGCACCCCCACGGGAGCCCCCGGAGCGCGGCGCGTCGGGCCGGCCGGGGAGAGGTCCCGAAGACCGTCGCGAACCACGAGCCGGGAGGCGCCGGAGACCGCCCCCCGGCGGACGAGGGTGGTCCGGAGGAGAGGAGGCCGGAGCGCGGGCCGCCGGGCGGACTGCGTGTTCTCCGTCGCTGCCTCACGCCGCCCAGATCTGGTCGGACTACGGGTCGGACTACCGGCCGGTGCGGTCGATCCACGCCGCGTCGTTGCCGGGGCAAGGGCGAGTCGCCGGGGGCCCGTGGATCGGCCGCCGATCCTTCGCGCCGGATCTCCGGCCGTTCGCGGCAGGTGCGACGGGAGGTGGCCGCGGAGCGTGGACGTCCCGAGGAGGGCGGGTCCTCGCGGGTCCGCCGCCTGGATCACCAGCCGCTGCAGGACCGGCGCGAAGTGGAGGAACAGATCCACACGGGTCACCGGCGCGAAGAGCACGGTTCCGGCGGAGGGGAACCGGGGCGTCACCGGCAGCCGGTGCAGGCGGGTCGGGGGGCGCAGGCCGAGCCGTTTCTGCCGCCGGGGCCGCCGGAGCCGCAACGCCCGGCGGAGCCGGCGGGGCCAGGTGGGGCGGAATCGAAGGGGCTTGCGGATCATGTCACCACCCCGTCGCCCGCCCGGACCAGATCGAAGTAGTGCTCGAAGTCCCCCTTCACGCACAGCCTTCCGGTCTTCTGGAGCTCCCGCTGGGTGGCCCGGACCAGGTGGGTCATGCAAACCGGCTGGCACCTTCCGGCGGCGGTGGGCCGGCCCTCGCCGGCCGCGCCCTCGTCGATCGCCCCGTCCTCGGCCGCCATGAACGCAGCGGCCAGCGCGATGTTCTTGATCTGGCCGCCGGTGAGCTTGAACTTGCGGGCCAGGAAGTCGAGATCCACGTCCGCCGCGCGCGGCAGCGCCTCGGGGAGCATGCGTTCCCAGAGCCGCATCCGCTCGTCCTCCGCCGGCATGGGCAGCTCGACGACGAAGCGCAGCCGGCGGGTGAAGGCCTCGTCCAGGTTCTGGCGGAAGTTGCTCGCCAGGATCACCACGCCCTCGTGCTCCTCCATCCGCTGGAGCAGGTAGTTGATCTCGATGTTGGCGTAGCGGTCGTGGGCGTCCTTGACCTGGGACCGCCGGCCGAACAGGGCGTCGGCCTCGTCGAAGAACAGCACCACCGGGCTCTCCTCGGCCTCGCGGAACACGTGGGCCAGGTTCTTCTCGGTCTCGCCGATGTACTTGGAGACCACCGAGGAGAGGTCGATGGTGTAGAGGTCCAGCCCGAGCTCGCCGGCCAGGATCTCGGCGGCCATGGTCTTGCCCCCGCCGGACGGGCCGACGAACAGCACCGCCACCCCCTTGCCGCGAGCGATCGTGCGATCGAAGCCCCAGCGCTCGAACACGGTCCGGTGATGGCGCACGTGGGCGCAGATCTCGCGCAACTGGAGCATACGGTCGGGGGCGAGGACGATGTCGTCCCAGGTGTAGAGGGGGGTGATCTTGCGCGCCAGGCGGGCGAGGCGACCGTCCCCCTGGGCGCGGCAGGCCCGGAGCAGGTCGCTGGTCGACAGGGGCGCGTCGCCGTCGCCGGAGAGCCACGCCCGGTGGCGGGCCTCGACCACGGCGCGTCGGATGCGGCCCGCGCCGAAGGCGAAGCGCTCGGCGATCGCGTCCAGGTCCGCGCCGGGGGCGGTGTGCAGGCCGTGGGCGGCGAGCTGCTCGCGCCACAGGCCGCAGCGGGTGCGGTGGTCCGGGCGCGGGACGCGGACCCGGCAGAAGGCGCCGCCGTCGCCGGGAACCTCCGGCGGCCACGGGGTTTCGGCGAGGAGGAAGACCGGCGCGGGGGATCCGGCCACGGCCTCGAGCACCTCCTGGCCCCCGAACCGACCCGAGCCCCGAGGCGGGCCCGGCTCCCGTTCCCCGCCTTCGTGGGGGTCTCCGGGAGCGTTCCGGTGGTCGTCGGCCTGCAGGTGCTCGGCCTCGCTCAGACAGACCGCGGCGCCGGTGAGCCGCGCCTCGCGCAGCAGCCGATCCGCCAGCGCCCGCGCGCCGCCCTCGTCCCGCGCCGCCGCCAGCAGCCGGGGCGCCGGCGCCGCGAGCAGTGGCAGCCCCAGCTCGGCGCACAGGGCTTCGACCGCCGCGGCCTTGCCCACGCCGGAGGGGCCGTGGAGGACCAGGCGGACCGGCGTCTGCCGGCGCAGGAGATGGCGCAGGCCGTCGCGGAAGGCCGCCGGCACGGCGAGCTCCTCCAGCCGGGCGCGGGGCTCCACGCGGCGGACGAGCGGGGCCAGCACCTCGTCCGGCACCTGATCCGGCCCCTGCTCCGGACGATCCAGCTCCAGCAGGTGGACGACCACCCGCTCGTCGACCCGGAGCGCCCGGGCGAGGAAGGGCGGCTCCTGGGGCGCGCTCTCCCGGACCAGGAGCCGGTGGCGGAGCAGGGGAGCGCCGGCACCCAGGCGGATCCGGGCGTCGATCCGGGCGGTTGGCTCGCGGCAGGCCAGCTCCAGCACCAGCCCCGCCGACGGCCGCTTCCGGGTGACGTCGTCGTGGAGGTAGGCGTAGAGCGTCTCGAAGCGCAGGTCCAGCTCCGGGGCCAGGCAGACCAGCAGGGCGTCGAGGTCGAAGGGCGCCAGATCGAACAGGGTCG
>JASFUJ010000123.1:0-7518 GCA_050050355.1 Acidobacteriota bacterium | reverse complement strand
CCCGGGGCGGCGCGGCGCTCTCGATCCGCACCGTCGCCAAGGTCCCCATCCGCTTCGTCGGCGTCGGCGAGAAGGCCGAGGAGCTGGAGCTGTTCCATCCGGAGCGAATGGCGTCCCGGATGATCGGCATGGGCGACGTCATGTCGTTGATCGAGCAGGCGGAGTCCAGGCTCGACCACGGCGAGGCGGAGCGGCTCGCCAAGCGGATGGTCGGGGATCAGTTCACCCTCGAGGACCTGCGCGACCAGCTCCGTCAGCTCCGCCGCATGGGACCCATGTCCCAGCTCCTGGAGATGCTGCCCAAGGCCGGGCCCTTCAAGGGGCTCCAGGGAGCGAGCGTCGACGAGGGGGAGCTCCGCAAGATCGAGGCGATCATCAACTCGATGACCCCCCTGGAACGCCGCAGGCCGAAGGTGCTGAACGGCAGCCGGCGCAAGCGCATCGCCCAGGGCTCCGGCACCCGCGTCCAGGACGTGAACCGGCTGCTCAAGCAGTACCGGGGAATGCGGAAGATGATGAAGACCGTGAGAGGATCCGGGATGCTGAAGCAGGCCCTGGGCGGCCGATCCCCGTTCGGCGGAGGATTCTAGTGATGCCGCGCCCCGAGCCGACGAGAGCTTCGAGCGTCGAACCGACGCGAGCTCCGGGCGGTGACGATCCGGAGGAACCGCCGGAGGTCTTCCCATGGCCACCGATCCCTGCTACACTGCCCGTCTTTGTGTGGGCCGCCGGGCCCGTGCAGTGTTCGTGTGCGCTCGGTCGGCGAGCGACGACTAGTCAATCTGGAGGTATAGGAAGATGCTGAAAATTCGGCTCCGCCGGATGGGGAAGCGCCACCGCCCCTTCTACAGGGTGGTCGTCTCCGACTCCCGGTCCGTGCCGACGGCCCCCGCGGTCGAGGAGGTCGGTCACTACGACCCGATGGCCAAGCCGCCGGCCCTGAAGATCGACGTGGACCGCATCGAGCACTGGGTCGGTCAGGGCGCGCTGCTCACTCCGACGGTCAAGAAGCTGGTCAAGGAGATCCGCACCGGCCGCGCCGCAAGGGCCGCCGAGGAGGCCGCCTCGGCCAAGCAGGAGAAGGCCAAGCAGGAGAAGGCCGAGCAGGAGAAGAAGAAGGCCGCCGAGAAGGCGCCGGCCGAGGCGGACGCGGCGAAGGCCGAGACGCCGGAGGCGGCCGAGGGCTCCAAGAAGGCGGAAAGCTCCGAGAAGGCCGAGAGCTCGAAGAAGGCCGAAGGCTCCAAGAAGGCCAAGGGGTCCGACACGAAGGCCGCCGAGGCCGAGGCCGAGACCGAGGTAAAACAGGGCAAGTCCAAGAAGGCCGCCGCCGGGTCCGACGAGGACGAGGCGCAGGAGGCTTCCTCCGAGGACGCGAAGGAGGCCGCCTCGGAGGAGACCGAGAAGGCCGCCGAGGAGAAGTGACGTGCCGCCGGTCAGCGAAGAGCTCGAAGACATCGTCCGCACCATGGTGGACTACCCCGACGAGGTCGAGGTCTACGAGCTACCCGAGGGCGGTACGGTCCGGCTGGAGCTGGCCGTGGACCCGGACGACCTGGGGAAGGTGATCGGCCGCCAGGGCCGCACCGCCCGGGCTCTCCGGTCGCTTCTCGACGTCCGCGGGGCCCGCGACGGCGCCCGCTATGAGCTCAAGATCCTCGAAGAAGACGAGCTCTGAACGGCGTCCGCCGGAGACCGTCGAGGTCGGCCGGATCCGCCGGGCGCACGGCGTGCGCGGCGCGCTCGCGGTCGAGTCGTTCTCCGACGTGCCCGAGCGCTTCGCCGCGGGAAGGGAGCTGTTGGCCCGGGTTCCCGCGGGCCTCGTCCGGCGCCTGACCATCGGTTCGGCCAGGCCGTTCCGCGGGGGGCTCCTGGTCTCCTTCGAGGGGATCGCGGACCGGGACGCCGCCGAGGAGTTGCGCGGCGCCCTCCTGGAGGTTCCGAGGGACGAGGTGCCCGATCCTCCCGAGGGGACGTACTACCACTTCCAGCTCGTCGGCTGCCGGATCCGGGACGCCCGGGAGGGCTCTCTGGGGGAGGTGGCCGACGTGATCGAAGACGGTGGCGGGGTGCTCCTGGTGGTCGAGGACGGCCGCCGGCGGCTGCTGATCCCGTTCGTCCGCGAGCTCGTCCGGGAGATGGCCGTCGGCCGCCGGACGATCGAGGTCGAGCTTCCCGAGGGTCTCGTCGAGACATGCGCATCCAGGTCCTGACCATCTTTCCGGAGCTCTTCGAGCCCTTCCTGCGCACGAGCCTGGTCGGCCGCGCGACGGAGCAGGGACTGCTGGGGGTGACGGTCCACGATCTGCGCGACCATTGCGAGGATCGCCACCGCAGCGTCGACGACGAGCCGTACGGCGGCGGCGGTGGCATGGTCATGACCGCGCCCGTCTGGGTGCGCGCGGTCCGCGCTCTCTGTGGGGACCGGCCGGCCGACCGCCGCCCCTGGCGCGTGCTGCTCTCGCCCCAGGGGCGACGGCTGGACGACGCCCGGGTCCGGGCCCTGGCCGGTGAGCATCGCGAGCTGGTCCTGCTCTGCGGCCGGTACGAGGGGATCGATGAGCGGGTGCGCGAGCTGGTGGTCGACGAGGAGATCTCGATCGGCGACTACGTGCTGTCCGGCGGGGAGCTGCCGGCGATGGTCCTGATCGAGGCCCTGTCGCGCCAGATTCCCGGGGTGGTCGGCCTGCCGAAGAGCGTCCGGGAGGACAGCTTCCGCCGGGGCGGTCTGCTGGACCATCCGCACTACACGCGGCCGGCGGAGCTCGAAGGGCTCGCGGTCCCCGACGTGCTCCTGTCGGGCGACCACGCGGCGATCGACCGGTGGCGGGAGCGCGCCGCCCTGCGGGCGACGTGGGAGAAGCGCTCCGATCTGCTGGAGCGGGCGGAGCTGACGGAGGAGCAGGAGCGAGAGCTGGAACGGCTGAAGAGCGCGGACCCCGTGTGATGCCCGGGTTCGATCCGGGGAGGCCCCGGAAGGGATCCGGAACGCCGGGTGCGGGCCGCGGCCGGCTTGCTTGCGTCGTGCCGGATCGATCCGAAATAATTGACCTTCGCCCTTTTGACAGGGTTGTTCAGAGAGGGTTGTTCAGAGAGAGGATGAGAGCCATGAATCAGCTCCAGGACGTGGAACGCAACTACTTCCGCGAGGACACCGTCCCCGAGTTCCGAGCCGGCGACACCGTGCGCGTCCACGTGCGGGTGGTCGAGGGCGACAAGTCGCGGATCCAGGTGTTCCAGGGCGTGGTGATCGCCCGCCGCGGCGGAGGGACCCGCGAGACCTTCACCGTGCGCAAGATCAGCGGCGGCATCGGCGTCGAGCGGATCTTCCCGCTGCACTCGCCGAACGTGGACAAGATCGAGGTCGTCCGCCGTGGCAAGGTGCGCCGGGCCAAGCTCTACTACCTGCGCGGTCGTCGGGGCAAGGCGGCTCGGATCGAAGAGCGCCGTCAGGAGCCGCGGCCGGGCGCGTGAGCTTCCTCTCGGGCCGGAGACCGTGACGCTTCGCGGGGCGCAACGCCGACCACCGGCCGGTCAGCCTCCGGCTGGCCGGCGTGCGTTCCGTGCGCCCGCGGCCCACCCTGTCGCCGGAGGCGCTTGATGCTCAAGACCTCCCGCGAAAAGGTCGTCAAGAACGCGGAGAAGTACGTCTCCCGCGGCAAGATCGCCTCGGCGATCAAGGAGTACCTCAAGGTCCTCGACGAGGACCCGGACGACATCTCGACGCTCAACCGGGTTGGAGACCTCTACGCCCGGATCGATCGCAACAGCGAGGCGATCGAGCTCTTCAGCCAGATCGCGGAGCGATACGCCGACGACGGCTTCCTGGTCAAGGCGATCGCGATCTACAAGAAGATCATCAAGCTCGATCCGACCCTGCTGGAGATCTACGAGCAGCTCGCCGACCTCTACCACCGCCAGGGCCTGGTCAACGAGGCCCGCACCCAGTACCAGGTCCTCGCCGACTACTACGTCAAGCACGACAAGCCGGCCTCCGCGATCAGCGTGTACGAGCGCATGGTCGAGCTGGAGCCGGACAACCCCTCACACCACGCCAAGCTCGCCGACCTCTACCAGAAGGAAGACCTCATCGACGAGGCCATGGGCGAGTTCCGGGCCATCGCCGAGCTGATGCTCGAGCACAACCGGGTGGAAGAGGCCGCCCAGGTCTACGAGCGGGGTCTGGCGGTGAGCGCCGAGGACATCGGCTTCATCACGGACGCCGTCCTCAAGCTGAAGGAGCTGGGCAACGTCTCCGCCGCGGCCCGCCTGCTGACCTTCGCGGTCGAGCGCAATCCCCGGGCGGAGAGCGTGGCGCGGATCGCCGGTCTCGGCGAGCGCCCGGAGGCGCCGGCGGACACGACCGCAGAGGCGGAGCCGCCGGACGAGGCGGAGACCGAAGCCGTCACCACCGAGCCCCTCGCGGACGCGGAGACCCGCGCACCCTCCGAGGAGCAGGCCCCGAAGGTGGAAGGCGGTCCGGACGACGGCCCATCGGGGAGCGAGGAGAGCACCGCCGCGGTCCGGGAGCCGAAGACCTCCTTCGAGCTGGCGACCGAGGACGCGGCCGCGGAGCCCGGCACCGGCGGTGAAGAGCCCCCGGGGCCCGCGGCCCCACGAGAGGAGGTCCCGGAAGAAGAGGGTCTGGGCGACTTCGAGCTCGAGGGCTTCGAGCTGGACGAGGACTCCTCGAGCCTCGTCCAGCCACCCGCCGACATGCTGGATCGGGACCGTCCGGGCGCCGCCTGGAGCCGGGACGAGGACGAGGCGGACACCCGGCCCGGGGAAAAGGCCGATGCCTCGGCCCCGCCGGCCCCGCCAGGGGCCGAAGCCGGGGCTCCAGACCGGCCGACCCGGCCGGACGAGCCGGACGAGGTCACGAGCAGCGCCTTCGAGTTCGAGCTCGACCTGGACGCCGACGGGGACGAGCTCCTGGAGCTGGCTCCGGACGGTGAGGCCGAGGAGGCCGCCGCCGCGCCGGGCGCGGAGGCCGGTACCGACCTGGACCACGATCTGCTGGAGCGCACCGCGGCCGAGGTGGAGCCGGAGCCGGAGAGCGGTCCGGACGACCTGTTCACCGAAGCGGAGGTCCTGGCCAAGTACGGCATCGAGGAGAAGGCGCTGGAGCGACTCGCGGATCTCCTCCAGCGCCGCCCCCGGCACCTGGAGGGGTACGCGCTGATGGTCGGCCTCCACCTGGACGCCCGGCGTCACCAGCGGGCGGCCTCGGTCGCCACCCGGATGGCGGAGGTGGCCGCCGAGGTCCAGGACGGGCAGATCTGGGAGGAGGTCCAGGAGCGGCTGGAAGAGGCGGGGTACCGCATCGAGGGGCGCCGGGTGTCCCCTCCTCCGGGGGCCGAAGAAGAGACCCCGCCCTCCGGTCCCGAGCCCACGGCGGATCTCGCGGCGGCGCCTGCGACGGAAGCCGGCGCCGAGCTCGAGGTGGACTTCGAGGCGGACTCCGAGGAGGCGCCGGAGCCGGCGCCCGACCTGCCGAGCGAGCCCGAGGTGATCCACCTGGAGCCCGGAGACCTGCCGGAAGACCTTCCTGCGGACGAACAGCCGGAGCCTCCGGAGGCCGCCTCACCGGGTGGGGGGATCGAGGTCGAGCTGGACGAGGACCGCTTCGAGCTGCCGGAGGTGCCCCCGCCGGAGATCGCGGCTGGAGACGAGCCGGAGGAGACTGCCCGGGAACCCGAGCCGGACGGGGACGAGGAGCCTTCGTCCAGGCCCCGTCGCCCGGGGCGGGTCGAGACCGCCCTGGCGGAGCTCAGCGCCGAGTTCACGGGCGGAAGGAGAGCGCCTCGCAAGGAGCCTTCGGTGGCTCCGGACGAGGCTGCGGCCACGGACGAGCGCGCCGCGGCTCCCGAGGCTCCGTCGGCGCCCGCGGAGCCACCACCGGCCGAGCCGGCCGGTCCGGCTCCGTCGGTGGATCCTCTCCGCGCCCTCGGAGACAGCCTGCGGGAGGAGATCGGTCCGAGCGAGGGAGCTCCTCCGGCGGCCGCCGCGTCGGCGGGCGACGGCGCGGAGGCCGGGGCGGCGGAGGCCGAGCCGTCCGATGCCGGCGCCGGGCAATCCCCGGACACCGGGACGAGCTGGCTGGACGAGGTGCCGGAATCGACCGCCGGCGAGGACCTCTTCGCCGGCGAGGAGGACTTCTTCGATCTCGGTGCCGAGCTCGAGCAGGAGCTCACCGCCGAGGGAGGGCTCCGGGAGAACGAGGAGCTCCTCATCTCCGGCGGCGAGCAGTCCCTCGAGGACATCGTCGAGGGGTTCAAGCGAGGGGTGGCCGAGAACCTGTCGACCGAGGACTACGACACCCACTTCAACCTCGGCATCGCGTACCGGGAGATGGGCCTCCTCGACGAAGCCATCGGCGAGTTCCAGCTCGCCGCCAAGCACGCCGACTACCTGGTGTCCTGTGCCTCGATGCTCGGCCTCTGCTTCCTGGAGAAGGGGCACGCCGATCTGGCGGTCAAGTGGTACCGTCGGGGCCTCGAGGCACCGGAGCTCTCCGAGGAGGACCAGCTCGGTCTGCTCTACGATCTCGGCAACGCCCAGGCGTCCGGAGGTGACTCCGAGGCCGCGTATCGCACCTTCGTCGACCTGTACGGAATCAACACCAACTATCGCGACGTCGTCGCCCGGCTCGCGGAGCTCGAGCCTCGGCAGCAGGGCTCGTGAGAGAACGCGGGACGGGGACCGGAGCCCGAGCCGGCCCGACCAATCCGGAGCCCCCCCGATCCGTCGTACGCCCGTCGAAGGCCGGACCGAGCGGCACGACGAGCGATCCTCCGGAGGCGCCCGAGCACATCGAGTGAGCCATGGACGACACCACCAACGACACTTCGAAGCGGATCCTCCGCATCGCCCTGGTGAGCGCCACGGCCTTCGTGGCGCTGCTCCTGCTCTGGCCGCAGGCCAGGGAGCGCCTGGCCCCGCAGCCGACCCGAGCGCTCGTGGCCATCCGGCCGGCGGGCGCTCCGGCCGCCGTGGTCGGCCCGGTGGAGATCGAGCCGGGCACGGAGTTCACCCTCCACGCCGTGCTCGAGGCGCAAGCGCGCGGCGGGGAGACGGTGTACTACACCGAGGCGCCGGGGCTGGAGATCGACGGGGACTCCGTGGGCGGCGATGCTCTGCGCCCCTGGGACCGTGCCCAGGTGGCCAAGGTGTTCTGGTTCACCGTGGAGGGGCCGGCCCCGTACCTGGAGCTCGAGGCGCCCGAACACCTCGAGCGCTTCGCGTTCACCGAGTACTTCCATCCCGAGTGGCCCACCACCTGGTCGGTGCCCGGGCGGCTCGACTCCCGCTACGACCAGAGCCTCGCCCGGGATGCCGGGGGGCGCGAGCTCCTCGGCGGCCGGAGGACGTTCGGGACCCAGCGGTACCAGGTGCGGATCGAGCTGTTCGACGACGAGAAGGATCTGACCCCCGCGGAGCGCTTCCACTCGGCCGGAGGGGCTGCGCTCCCCGAGGCGGCCGACGCCTTCCCGACCGTCTACGCGGGCTACCCCGGGTCCG
>JASFUJ010000122.1:0-7525 GCA_050050355.1 Acidobacteriota bacterium | reverse complement strand
TCCGCGGACGTCAACGGGTTCACGCGGCGGGAGGTTTCGCTGAACTGGTTGCCCCTGAGCCATATCGGGGCGCTGATGCGGTCGCTCCGCGAGGTCGTCCTGGGTGCCCGGCAGATCCAGATGGAGACCCGGGCGGTGCTGGAGGATCCGATCCGCTGGCTCGATGCCATGGATCGCTTCGGCGTGACCACGAGCTGGGCACCCAATTTCGCGTTCTCCCTGGTCGTCGAGCAGGGGGACCGGCTCCGCGGACGCGATTGGGACTTCGGCCCGCTGCGTTCGCTCTGGACCTCGGGGGAGTCGATCGCATCCAAGATGATGCTCCGCTTCCAGGAGCTGCTGGAGCCCCACGGCCTGGAGCTCGGCGATCTCCACACGGCGTGGGGGATGACCGAGGCCTGCTTCGCCACCTTCTCCCACGACTACATGGTCCGGATCGCCCGGGAAGGCCGGCGCGTCCCGGACGTCGGCCGACCGATCCCGGGCGTCTCGATGCGCATCGCCGACGACCGGAACCGGGTGGTGCCGCAGGGCGTCGAGGGGAGGCTGCAGATCCGGGGGCCCGTGGTCACCAAGGGGTACGTGCAGCCGGAGGCCGAGGAGGAGGCCAGGACCGGAGACGGCTGGCTCGACACCGGGGATCTCGGCGCGATCGAAGACGGCCGTCTGACGATCTCCGGCCGCCGGAAGGACGTGATCATCGTCAACGGCGTCAACTACGCGCCCCGGGAGATCGAATCGGTGGTCGAGGAGGTCGACGGCGTCGAGCGGTCGTTCACCGCGGCCTGCGGTGTGCGCGGTCCGGACGACGACACCGACGCCCTGGCGATCTTCTTCCACCCGCGCGGGGGGACGAGCGCGCTCGACTCCCTGCTCGCGTCGATCCGCGACCGCGTCTCGCGCGGAGTCGGTCTCGCCCCGACGTACCTGGTGCCCGTCGAGCGGGCCGCGATTCCGAAGACGCCGGTCGGCAAGATCCAGCGGTCGGTGTTGCGGGCGCGCTTCGCCGCCGGGGAGCTCGACGACGACGTGCGGGTCTTCGGAGCCGCCCCGGGGGTCGGGAGTGACTCGGTCCCCGCCTGGTTCTACCGCAGGGTCTGGCGGCCCCGTCGGCTCCGGCCGGGCCCCGCCCCCGACTCCGGCCGGACGCTGGCCTTCGTCCGGCCCGATGGTCTGGGCCGGGCGCTGACCGGGCGCCTGGAGAGCTGGGAGGGCCCGTGCGTGGTGGCCGAGGAGGGGGCGCGGTTCGAACGTCTCGGAGCCGGCCGGTACCGCGTCGACCCGGCGGATCGCGAGCAGTGTCTGCGCCTGGCCGACGAGATCCTCGCGGACGGTGGGCCGATCCGGCGGGTCGTCCACGCCCTGGCGTGCTCGGCGCCGGAAGATCCGTCCGGCGCGGGAGGGCTCGACGAGTGGCCCGGACGGCCGGTCCGGTCGTTGCTCGAGCCGCTCCGCGCTCTGACGGAGCACCCGACGCACCCCACGGACGCGCGGGTGCTGGTGGCGGTGACCGCGGGCACCGCGGTGGATCCCGGCGATCCGGTCGATCCGCTGCGAGCACCGCTCGCCGGCCTGGTGAGCACGCTGTCGTCGGAGGTGCTGGGCCTGGGCTTCCGACTGGTCGATCTGCCTCCGGACGAGCCGGAGGCGTGCGCCGCTCGTCTGGCCGAAGAGCTCCTGGACCTGGGACGGGAGCGCGAGGTGGCCTACCGCGGCGGCCGCAGGCTCGTGCCCCGCCTGGAGAGCCCGGAGCGGGGTGCGGCGGTCCCGTCCTCCGGAGCTCCTCCGTTCGTCGCCGGGGGTCGCTACCTGCTCTGCGGCCGGTCCGAGGGCCTGGGGGCCGCTCTCGCCCGGCTCCTGGTCGACCGGTTCGGGGCCCGGGTGGCGGTCGCCGACCGCGACGCCGTCGCGGGCGCGGCCGGCGAGGCCGGTGCGTTCGAGACCGTGGATCCCGGGGACCTGGAGCGCTCGGTGCGCCGGCTCGAGGAGCTCTGGGGAGCGCCTCTGGACGGTGTCGTCCACGTCGCGGACCTCGGACCCGGTGACGATCCGATGGAGGTTCTGGACCAGCGGTTCCCGGACCACCTGTCCCGGGCGGCCGAAGCGATCGGGGAGCTCGAGGCGCTCGTCGCCCGCCGCCCCGGAGCCTCGTTCCTGAGGATCGGCGGCGTGGGCGGAGTGTTCGGCGAGCCGGGGAGCGGCCGCTCGGCGGCGATCGCCGGCCTGTCCGGCGCCCTGGCGCAGCGCCGCCGGCGGGCGGGGGCCCCTTCGCGGCTGCTGCTGCTCGCTCCCTGCGCGACCGGTACCGGGGCCGGGCGGAGCGCGTTCCTGCAGGCCCGTGGGTTCCTCTCCCCGGACCCGGATCAGGCGCTGCGCTCCCTGTGCTGGGCGCTCGATCACGGCACCGAGGAGGAGCTCTGGCTGATCGGTGTCGACGGCCGCAACCCCCACGTGAGGGACCGGGTGGACGGCGATCTGCACGCGACCGAGGAGCTGGTCGTCTACGCGGCCCCGGACGGCGAGCCGGGCGGGGAGCGGACGAACGCGGTGGACGACCTCTTCGGGGTCCCCGCGCCGTACAGGATCGTCCGGAGCGGGTCGATCCCCCGCGTGAAGCCGGGCACCCGCCTGACCAGGGCGCCCTCGGCCGCCGCCCGGGGCGTGCGCCGCGACCAGCACCGTTCGGCGGTGGAGGAGGGCGTGAGCCGGGCGTTCCGCGGGGCGCTCGGGCTCGAACGGATCGGTCGCGACGAGAACTTCTTCGAGCTCGGGGGCGGATCGCTCCACGTGGTGCGGGTGATCGGTCGCCTGCGGGAGACCTTCCCGGACAGGGCGATCTCCTCGCCCGAGCTCTTCAGGTACCCGACGGTGAAGGAGCTCGCCGATCACCTGGAAGGCGCGGCCCGGGACGGCTCCCAGGTCGCCCGGGGCAGGCGACGGGCCGCCATGCGGCGCCGGGGTCGGTCCCGGCGGGGCAGGTCCAGAGAGTGAACCCTCAACGAAGCGAGGAGACCGAAGTGTACGAGGACCAGGAGGCAGCCGGCATCGCCGTGATCGGCATGGCGTGCCGGTTTCCGGGCGCCCGGAACGTCGAGCAGTTCTGGAGCAATCTGCGTGGAGGCGTCGAGTCGGTCGTGCGCTTCTCGGAACAGGAGCTCCTGGAGTCCGGGATCGATCCACACTGGTTGGGTCAGCCGCGCTACGTGCCGGTCGGTGGACCGATCGAAGGGGTCGAGGAGTTCGACGCCGAGCTGTTCGGGATGACCGCCCGCGAAGCGGCGATGATGGATCCGCAGCACCGGCTCCTCCTGGAGTGTGCGTGGGAAGCGCTCGAGTCGGCGGCCTACCGTCCGACGGGGCTCGACGGTTCCGTGGGGGTGTACGCCGGCTCCCGCATGAGCGAATACCTGCTGTTCCGGCAGGGTCCCCCGGACCTCGTCGGCTTGACCAGGAGCTCGCCGATCAACGGGTTCCAGTCCCTGATCTCCAACGACAAGGACTACCTCGCCACCCGAATCTCGTTCGCCCTCGACCTGCAGGGGCCGGCCATGGCGGTTCAGACCGCCTGCTCCACGTCTCTGGTGGCGGTTCACCTGGCCTGTCAGGCGCTGCTCGACCACGAGTGCGACATCGCCCTCGCCGGCGGGGCCTCGGTCCGCGTGCCCCAGCGGGCCGGGTACGTGTACTCGGAGGGGATGATCTTCTCTCCGGACGGTCACACCCGGACCTTCGACGCGCGGGCCGGGGGGACCGTCTTCAGCAGCGGCGCGGGATTCGTGGCCCTCAGGCGCCTGGAGGACGCCCTGGCGAACGGCGATCCGATCTGGGCGGTGGTCCGCGGGTCGGCGGTCAACAACGACGGAGCGGCGCGCAAGTCGGCCTACACCGCGCCGTCGCAGGTGGGACAGGCCCGCGTGATCAGCGAGGCCATGAGCGTGGCCGGCGTCGACGCCCGGTCGATCGGTTGCCTCGAGGCGCACGGCACCGCGACGGCCCTGGGGGATCCGATCGAGATCGCGGCACTGACCGAGGTCTTCCGTGCGGAGACCGAGGACGTCGGCTTCTGCAGCATCGGCTCGGTGAAGACGAACATCGGGCACACGGTGCAGGCCGCCGGGGTCGCGGGACTGATCAAGGCGGTGCTCCAGTTGCGCCACCGGGAGCTGGTGCCGACGCTGAACTTCGACGAGCCGAACCCCGAGATCGACTTCCAGGCCTCGCCGTTCAGGGTCCAGGCGGAGGCGGCGCCCTGGCGGAACGGCGACGGTCCGCGCCGGGCGGGGGTGAGCTCGTTCGGGGTCGGCGGCACCAACGCCCACGTCGTGCTCGAAGAGGCGCCGCGGGACGGCGACCTCGAGCCCGCCGTCCCGCGGACCGGTCACGTCGTCGTCCTCAGCGCCGGGACCGGAGCCGCGGCGGACGCATGGGCGGGGCGATTCGCCGAGCACCTGGAGCGGCACGACGTTCCCCTCGACGCGGTCTGCCGCTCCGCGGGGCGGCGCCTGGGCGACATGCGCCACACCCTGGCGGTCGCCGCCCCGGACCGCCGGCGGATGATCGACCGGCTGGCGGCCGCCGCGGCGGGGAAGGACGGTGCGGGAATCGTCCGGGGTGAGCGGCCGGACGGCGGGCCCACGCCGCAGGTGGCGTTCCTCTTCCCGGGCCAGGGCTCGCAGTTCCCGGGAATGGGGCGCGAGCTCTACCGCTCCGAGCCGGTCTTCCGCGACGCCGTCGACCGCTGCGCCGCGCTCTTCGACCCCGAGCTCGACCGGAGCCTGGCGACGATCCTCTTCGACGACGGCGGCGAGCTCCTCGGAGAGACCCTCTACACGCAACCGGCGCTGTTCTCCGTCGAGGTCGCCGCGACCGAGCTGTGGCGGTCCTGGGGCGTCGAGCCGGCCTTCGTCGCGGGCCACAGCCTGGGAGAGGTGGGGGCCGCGTGGGCGGCCGGCGTCCTGAGCCTGGAGGACGCGGCCCGCCTGGTGGTCGAACGGGCCCGCTGGATGCAGGACCTGCCCGCCGACGGTGCGATGGCCGTGGTCTTCACCGACGAGGCGCGCGCCCGGGCCGCGCTCGACGAGGCCGGCGGGGGAGCGGTGGGAGTGGCCGCCGTCAACGGGCCCGCCAGCGTGGTCCTCTCCGGAGCCTCCGACGCTCTCCGGGCCGTGCTCGATCGGCTGGCGGCGGAGGGCGTCGGCGGCCGGCCGCTGGACGTGGCGCGGGCGTTCCACTCGCCGGTCGCCGACCGGTCGCTCGAGCCCCTCGAGCGGATCGCCTCCGGCCTGGAGCACCTGCCGGCGCGCGTTCCGTGGATCTCGAACGTCACGGGCGAGGCGGTCCGGGCGGGCGAGAGCGTCGACGGCCGGTACTGGGCGCGCCACCTGCGGAGCCCGGTCCGGTTCGCCGACGGGCTGGAGCGCCTGGCCGGTCTGGGAGCGACGGTCTTTCTGGAGGTCGGTCCGGGGACCGCTCTCGCGACCATGGGCCGCCGGCACCCGGCCGTCGGCGAGGCCCTCTGGCTGCCCACTCTCCGGCAGGGGACCGCGCACCGCGGACAGACGTTCGATTCGCTGGGGCGCCTGGCGGTCGCCGGCGTCGGCGTCGACTGGCGCGGTGTCGATCGGGAGGCGCGGGGCAAGCACGTGCCCCTTCCCACCTACCCGTTCCAGCGTCGGCGGCACTGGATCGACGAACGCGGAGGCCCGCGGGCCGGCGCCGTGGCGGCGGGGGGTGAAAGGGCGCTCTCCATGCTCGGCGACCGCCGGCTCTCGCCGATCGCCGAGAGCCAGTACGAGGCGGTGTTCGACGCCGACACCCCGCGGTTCATGCGCGATCACCAGGTCCACGGCGAGGTGGTGTTCCCGGCCGTGGGGTTCCTGGAGATGGTGCTCGCGGCGGCCTCCGAGACCTTCGGGACGGAACGGCCGAGCGCGAGTCAGCTCACCATCCGCGAGGCGCTGCTGCTGCCCGAGGACCGCAAGCAGGTCGTCCACTCCGTGGTCACCGGCAACGGGAGCGGCGCCCGGGTGCGGATCTACTCCCGCCCTCTCGACGCGCGGAGTGACGACTGGCGACTGATCGTGGAAGCGGCGCTCGGCGAGGGTGAGGCCGCGTCGGAGAGCCCGGCGATCGAAGAGCTCCGCCGGCGGTGCCCGGACGAGCTGCCGACCGAGGAGTTCTACCGGCGCTGGCGGGCGGAGGGCGTCGAGCACGGGGAGAGCTTCCGCGGAATCGAGACGCTGTGGACCGGTCCGGGGGAGGCTCTCGGCAGGATCCGGGCCCATCCGGTGGTCGCGGAGTCGAACGGCTCGTTCCTGTTCCACCCCGCCCTGATGAGCGCCTGTCTGCAGGTTGCCGAGGCGGTGTCGAAGGCGCAGGACGAGGCCCAGAGCGAGGGAGTCGTCTATCTGCCGGTGATCTGGGAGCGGGTGGTGGCCCACGGCCGCGGCTCGGACCTGGTCTGGAGCCATGCGACGCTCCGGGCCGGCGAGCCGGGCGGAGAGATCCGGACGGTCGACCTCCGGGTCCTGGACGACCGCGGCCGGCTGCTGCTGGAGGTGGACGGGCTGCACTTCAAGCGCGCGAGCCGGGATGCCCTGCGCGGCGGGGCGCAAGCCGACGGGCTCGACGACTGGCTCTACGGCGTCGAGTGGCGCGACGTGGAGCGGCCCGCGGCGCAGGCCGAGGCGCCCCACGGCCGCTGGCTCCTCTTCGGCGACCCGGAGGGGACGGAGGCGCGGTTGCGGGAGCGGCTCGAGGCGCGCGGCGACAGGGTGGTGGTCGTCGAGCCCGGCGATCGGTTCGATCGCCCCGGCGCGGACCGGTTCCGGGTCCGCTCCGCGTCGCGGGAGGACTTCGAGCGGTTGCTGGGCACCCTGCGCTCCGAGGACGCGATGCCCGACGCCGGAATCATCCACCTCTGGTCCCTCCGGGCTCCCGGGGGTGACCGGCTGGAGACCGCGGATCTGATCGCCGCTCAGCGGGAGCTCTGCGGCGGCCTGCTGCACTTCCTCCAGGCGTACGAAGGGGCGCGGGACGCGTCGGCCGGCCCCGGCGTCCCCCTCCCCCTGGTTCTCGTCACCCGCGGCGCGCAGCCGGTCCAGGGGGACGCAGGGGGAGCGGCCGTCACCCAGGCGACCGTCTGGGGGCTCGGACGGGTGATCGGTCAGGAGCACGCCGGCCTGCGGTGCCGCCTGATCGACCTGGATCCGGAGGGCCCGGACCCGGCGGAGGGCGAGGCCGGCCCGAGCGACGAGGAGGCGTCCCGCATCCTGTCCGAGATCGCCGACGGAGGACCGGAGCTCGAGGTCGGCCTCCGGGGCGCCGAGACCCGGGTGCCCCGACTCGTGCGCGCTCCGGCCGCCCTCTCGCGGGCCGGCTCGAGACGCCTCGATCCGCCACCGCGGTACCGGCTGGGGATCTCGGAGCGCGGCGCGCTCGAGAACCTGACCCTCGACCCGATCGAGCGGCGGGAGCCGGGGCCGGGCGAGGTGGAGATCGAGGTCGCGGCCGCCAGCCTGAACTT
>JASFUJ010000121.1:0-7552 GCA_050050355.1 Acidobacteriota bacterium | reverse complement strand
GGGGACAAGCACCGGGGGGCACCGCAACCCCGGGGGCAAGCCCCGGGGCACCGCAACCCCGGGGACAAGCCCCGGGGCTACACAAAGGCGGTGAAGGCCACGGGCGCGGTGAAGGCGGCCGTCCGGGAGTCTGCGATCATGTACACGGTCTCCCCCGCCGGGGGGCTCCATCGATCGTGGACGGAACACTGCAGACGCTGGTCGGGCAAGCCGCCGACGGGAACCGGGAGGCGTTCTCCCGCCTGGTGGAGGCCGAATGGGACCGGCTGGTGCGCCTGGCCCGCTCCGTGGTCGGGGACGCCGACGCCGAAGACCTCGTCCAGGACGCCCTGATCCGCGCCTGGCGCAAGCTCGCCGGCCTGCGCCGGCCGGAAGCCTTCCCGACCTGGATCGCCCGCGTCGTCCTCCGCCGCTGCTTCCGCCACAACCGCCGGCCGCTCCGGCTCGTCGCCCTCGACGATGCCCCCGAGCCCCGGCACCGCCCCAGCGTGGACGCCGGCCTCGACGTCGAACGCCTGCTCTCCGGCCTGGCGCCACGACAGCGCGCGGTCATGCACCTGACCGCCGTCGAGGGCCTGTCCGACTCCGAGATCGCCGGCCTCCTGGACATCACCGCCGCCTCCGTCCGCTCCCACCGGCGCCGCGCGCGCCAGGCCATCGAGCGGCGGATGGCGCCCCGCGCCGCGGCCCCGGCCGGCGCCGATCCCACGCCCGAAAGAGAGGTCGCCCCGTGACGGATCGACTCGATCGACGCCCCGACCGTGCTCGCCCCCCTCGCCCTGTCAACGAGCCCGCCGCCGGAGAGGACTCGCCCTCCCGGAGGGCCGAGCGCTTCGACGACGCCCTGCGCCGCTGGGCCGCCCGGCCACCGGCCACCCCGGCGGCCGAGGCCGCCCGCCGGCTGAACGCGCGCCTCGCGGACGCCCCCGCCCCCCGCCGCGCGGCCGCCGGGCGCCTCCGCCGGCTCGCGGTGGCCGCCGCGGCGGTCCTGATCGTCGGGCTGGGAATCACGCTCGGCGTGCTCGGGCCCGACGGGCCCGACGGACCGGGCGGGCCGAGGGCATCGGACGCGCCGGCGGCGGCCCCGGCCGCCGACGATCCGCGAACCGTCCCCGTCCCCGACGACGTGCTGGTGATCGACCTGGACGACGAAACCACCCTGTACATGAACCTGGCCCGCTCGCTCCCCTGGAACGGATCGGGCGAACCCGGACAAGGAGACCGATCATGACCCACCGCTCCACCCTCGTCCTCGCCATCCTCTGCGCCCTCGCGATCCTGTCGGCGGCCCCCGGAGGACCGCTGGCCGCCGAGGGGATCGAGACCGGCGACCTGCCGACCCACTTCCTCCTGCTCACCGGCTCCCCCGAGCCCGCCGCGGAAGGCACCTCCGGGGTCCTCATGGTGCCGGGCACGGTGATCCCGGTCACCGCGGGCCGGCCGGGCGCGGAGAGCGTCGACGCCCTGCTGGAGAGCGGCCGCGCCGCCACGGACCTGACGGAACGCCTCCGGAAGACCATGCGCCTCACCGACGTCCAGGTGCAGTACGCGCACTCCGAGGTCCTCCCGCTGGACGGCCCGGTCGGCCTCCCGGCGGCCGTCCCCGGCTCCACGGTCTACCCCGTGGTCACCCTCCTCGGCCTCACCGACGAGCTCGCCACCTACCGCGTGGTCTTCCGGGACGGCCGCGAAGAGCTCTCGGACACCAGCGTGAGCATTCCCCTGGGGCGGCGCTCCGTGGTGGGCGCCCTCGACGGACCGGAGGCCCCGTATCTGTTCCTGGTGGTCGAGCCGCCCAGCTCGCGCCCCGTCACCGTCGACCCGGACGCGGGCGTCTCTCCGCCGCGGCGGATCGCCGGCCCGGCCCCGAGCTACCCGGAGGACGCCCGCAAGGAGAGGATCGAAGGCACCGTCGTCATCCAGGCGGTGATCGAGAAGGACGGCCGCGTCTCCCACACCCGGGTGCTCAAGAGCCTCTCGCCGAGCCTCGACCGGGCGAGCCGGGAGGCGATCGGGGGCTGGACCTTCGAGCCCGCCCGCCTCGACGGAGACCCGGTCTCGGTCTTCTACACCCTGACCATCAACTACCGCCTCGACAAGGAGAAGCACCAGGACGAAGGGGGAGCCGGCGAGTGACCCGGCCCGCTGTCCGGGCCAGACCCGCCGGCCCCGGACCGGGGCCGGTCGGGTAGACTCCCGCCCGTATGACGGACCAGACGCAGCCGAGCACGATCGAGTGGGACATCGCCACGCCCGAGACCGGCGGCACCCCCGAACGGGATCCCCGCAAGGCCCGGTTCCGCTGGAAGCAGGGTGACGCGGTGATCAAGACTCAGGACTTCACCCAGGAGGACCTGGAAGCCCAGATCCGACGCCTGGAGCAGGCGGGCGGCCCCGTGCCGCCCGCCTTCTACGACGCCCTGCGCGCGTTCGAGGAGGGTTGAGGTGCGCCGGCTCCCGGTCGTTCTCGGCCTCCTCGCCTGCCTCCTCCTGCCGGCGAACGCGGCGGCCTGGGGCTCCACCGGTCACCGGGTCGTCGCGCGCATCGCCGAGAACCACCTGGCGCCCGAGACCGCCCGGGCGATCGCCGAGCTGATCGGCCCCCAGAGCCTGGTCCGCGTGGCCACCTGGGCCGACGAGATCCGCTCCGATCCGGCCTGGGCCGAGGCCGCGCCCTGGCACTACATCAACATCCCGGCCGACGGCTCGGTCGACACCATGGAGCGGAACCCCCGGGGGGACGTCCTCGAGGCCATGCAGCGGTTCGCGGCCGTGCTCGAGGACCGGGACGCCGCACCGGGCGACCGGGCGACCGCTCTGAAGTTTCTCGTCCACCTGGTGGCCGACGTCCATCAGCCCCTCCACACCGAGCTGCCGGACAGCCGCGGCGAGGGAACCGACCTGGTCCTCTGGTTCGGCGAGCCGACGGACCTCCACTCCCTCTGGGACACCGGGTTGATCGAGCACCAGAAGCTGAGCTTCTCCGAGATGGCGGAGCTCATCGACCTCCCGGCGCCCGGGCGGGTGACCGCGTGGCAGGCCGACGGCTTCCGGGACTGGATCGCCGAGTCCCAGGCGCTCCTGGACACGGTCTACGACGTCGGAGACCGGCGACTCGGGTGGACCTACGCCTACCGGACCAGGCCGATCCTGGAGCGGCGACTGCTCCAGGCCGGCGTCCGCCTCGCGGGGCTGCTGGACTCGCTCCTCACCGGGGCTTCCAGCCCTCCGGAGGGCTGAAGAACACGGTCAGCCGCACCGGCAACGGCTCCGGCCCGGCGTTCTCGAACGCCCCGGCGATCACCATCCCCGCCGGGGTCCGGATCAGGAGCGGGTTCGCCGCCCAGCGCTGACCGGCCCCCGGGCACTCCTGCCCCGGCAGGCAGCGGATCCAGGTGTCTCCGTCCGCCGTCTCGTACTGGAACCCCTCGAACCGCGCACCGGACGGCAGCATGACCGCGAGAGCCCGGCAGCTCGCGTCGTCGGCGAGCACCGGCCGGAGCGCGGCGGTGAACTCCCGGTAGGCCTGGCCGCCGAGCACGGAGGACGCGCCGCCGGCCAGGTCGATCGGGCCGGCCCACGGACCGAGCGCCCGGGACGCGCCGAGCAGTCCGGCGGCCCGGCGGATCCGGTCCTCGAGATCCCCGGGGCAGATGGTTCCCTCCGGCGCCGCCACCCCCTGCGTGGACAGCGCCCACTCGCCCGGCTGGCACTCCGGGCAGGTCCCCGCCTCCTCGGACCGGAGGGTGACCTGGCGCGGCGGGGCGGCGGGTCTCGCGGGCTCCGGCATCGGCTCGGGCGCCCGCTCCGCGGTCGGAGGCTCCGGGATCGGTTCGGGCTGGGGCGGGGGTGCGGGCTCCTGCTCCGTCTCCGGGCGTTCCATCGCGGGCTCGGCGGGCGCCTCGGGAGTGGGCTCCGGCGCGGGTCCCTGCTCGGCCCGGGGCTCGGGTTCCTGCTCGGGTGGGGCCACCGGACGCTCCTCGGGGGCCACGGCCGGGGCCTCTTCCGGAGCCTCTTCCGGCGGGGCCGCCGCCGGCTCGTCCGGCTCCGGCGCGGGTTCCTGCTCGGCCCGGGGCTCGGGCTCCGGCTCGGGTCGGGGCTCGGCCCGGCGAGGCGGCTGCTCCTCCTGCATCGGCGGGGGCGGCGGTCGGAGGGCCGGCCCCGACGCCTCGAAGTAGTCGATCCGCAGGGACTCCAGCGACTTTCCCACCTTCACCAGGCTGGCGGCGATCTCCTTCGGCTTCCGGTTCTCCCGGACCGTCAGGGTCGCCACGAACGCCATCGTCTCCGGGTGCCGCACGGTCAGCACCCACTCCCCGGGCGCCAGCCCGCGCACCTCCGCCCGCCCGTCGGCATCGGTGAACACCGGCCGTGGCCCCCCCTCCCCGGAGAAGGTCAGCCGGACCTCCGCTCCCGCGACCGCCCGGCCGTCGCCATCCTCCACCTTCACGCCGACCCCCGACGTCCCGCTCCAGCCCGGCGCCTGGGCGACGACGGCCGGCGCCCCCACGACCAGAGTCAACAACGACACCGCGACGACCGCGATCGACCCCGAAATCCTCGGCCCCATGGAATCCGCCTTTCCTCTCCGGTGAGCTCGTCAAGAAGACCGGGACGATTGTACCCCCTCACCCCGGCCCTCTCCCTACGGGGGAGAGGGTGGCGATGGGGAGGGGGGTCTCCCCACGGGGGAGAGGGTGGCGATGGGGAGGGGGGACTCCCCATGGGGGAGAGGGTGGCGTCCGCTGCCGGCTTGTGCCTGGGTGGCGGGGGGCCGCGTCGCGAGACCTTCTCCCAACCGAGGTGGCCGGGGGTTGGCTGTGCGCCCGTCGCGAGGGCACCAAGCGGTCACCACCAGATTGTGCCTGGGTGGCGGGGGGCCGCGACCCAGGCACAAAAAAAGCCTGCGGGGCCCTCCGGCGCGGTGATGAACCATCGCTGCCCCCGCAGGCGGTTTTTGGCCCGGGAGTGGTCGGGCGGGGGCTCCTCCCCTGGCTTGTGTCCCCCGCCCGACGTTCTTACTCCCGAACCTGCGAACTGCAGGATATGGCCCGGCCCGCACGACGCAAACGCCCTGACGGGCGGTTTCTCGCCCCACGCCCGGACGCGGGACGGCCCCACCGCTTCCTACCCGGAAGGGTGGGGCCGTCGATCTCTCCGGGCCGGAGCCGCGGGGCTACGGCAGGGCGATCGGCACCCGGACCTCGGTGTCGATCCAGGCGAACACCAGGTCGGCCGACCGGTCGCCGGTGCGGTCGAACGAGATGGTGAACTGGTCCACGGTCTCGTCCTCCTTCATGTGCGGCTTCGCGGTGGCCACGACCACGTCGTTCTCCGGCTTGTAGCCCGCCTCGAACTCCCGGGTCTCCGGGTTGAAGCGCCCCGTGCCGTTGAGGCCCAGCGCCGAGTTGAAGTGGACCTTCCAGGAGTCGGCGCCGGGGGTGGTGAACAGCGAGTAGGTGCCGGCGGGCAGCAGCTCCCCGTCGATCAGGACGTCGCCGGTCACGGTGATCTCGGTGGCCTCGTTGGCGCCGGTGCGCCAGATCTCGTCGAACGGCACGAGGGCGCCGGATTCCTCGGTGCCGAAGATGTTGTCCCGGTCGCGCTGGTAGGGACGGCTGTAGACCACGCGGACGTAGGTGTCGTCCAGGGTGATCCGGGCCATGCCCATCGGGCTCGGCCGGCGGGACGGATGGAGATCCTGGGCGACCAGGGCCGGGGCGAAGGTCGCCGCCAGCGTCGCCACGGCCGCCAGGACAGCGAGCGTGTACTTGGTGCTCTTCATGTCGATCTCTCCTTGGTAGCGTTCGGTGGTGAGCCTCCGAGCCGCGCGAACCTCT
This sequence comes from Acidobacteriota bacterium, assembly GCA_050050355.1. Classification (GTDB taxonomy): domain Bacteria; phylum Acidobacteriota; class Thermoanaerobaculia; order Multivoradales; family DATKCC01; genus JASFUJ01. The sequence continues at coordinate 1,712 of JASFUJ010000121.1, read as the reverse complement.
CGGTCCGCGGGTCGGGAGAGCGAGGGGTCTCGAAAACTCGCGGCACGCAGCTTAGCAGTTGCCACGGACGGCCGAAAAGCGCCTCGCCGGCCGTCAGGCCTCGGGGAGCTCGGCCCGACGCATCGGGCGGCCCGCGAGCCCGACGACGCCGGCGAGCAGCACCACCAGCCCCCCGGACACCACGGTCCACCGGGAACCGAGAAGCCCGTTGACCAGGCCCGCCAGTCCGAACGACAGGGGGAACATGCCGACGATCGCCGTCGAATACAACGCCAGGATCCGCCCACGCACCCCCTCCCCCGCTCGGGTCTGCACCAGGCTGAAGAAGATGACCGCGCTGACCGCGCCGCAACCACCGGACACCACGAGGGCGCCGGCGGTCGTCCAGATCGAGGACGACAGCCCCGCACCGGCGAGCGCCGCTCCGTTCAGCCCGGTGACGGCGCTCCCGATCAGCCCGGAACGGGGCAGGCGCCGCGTCGCTCCGGCCAGCACCGCTCCCAGGAGCGCTCCCGCTCCCAGGGCGCTGTAGATGATCCCGACCCCCTTCTCTCCTCCCTGGAGATCGATCGTCGCGAAGGCCGGAAGACTGACGAACGCCGTCCCGTAGTAGCCCAGGGAGTAGATGGTGGAGACGACCACGGCCAGCCAGATCACACCGTCGTCGCGCGCCGCGCGCAGACCGCTGACGAGCTGCCCGGTCCAGGGGACCGGCGCGCCTTCCCGCCCGCCCCGCGACGGAAGAGCGCTCCGGATGAGCCCCACGCACAGCGCCGCCACCAGGAACGAGAGGGCATTGACGCCGAAGGCCAGCGCCACGCCGGCCCAGGCCACCAGCCAGCTCGCCACCGGCGGCACCAGGAAGCGGGTCAGGTTGAGCATCGAGACGGCCAGGGAGTTGGCGCTCCGCACCTGCGACGGCGGCAGCAGCTCGGGAATGAGGGTGCTCGCCGCCGGATAGGAGAAGGCGAGGGCGGTCCCGGAGACGAGGGCGTAGACGTAGAGGTGCCAGAGCTCGACCCAGCCGGTGACGGCCAGGAGCACGAGACCGGCGACCGCGACGGCCTGGCAGACGTGGCTCGCCAGGAGCACCGACCGCGGACGGAGGCGGTCGATCACCACGCCGCTCAGGACCGTCAGCACGACGCGGGGCACGGCCTGCACGGTCAGCACGGCGCCGAGCCCCACCGCCCCCTGGGGAAGGTCGAGCACGAGCAGGGTCAGGGCGACGATCTGGAACTGGTCCCCGGTCAGAGAGGCCAGGTTTCCCAGCCAGAAGAGCAGGTAGTCGCGATTCCCGAGGGGGGCGGTGAGCACCGCCCAGCCCGCGCGGAGCACGCGCCGTCCTCCCGGGGCCGAGCCCGCTCCCTCCTCCCGAACGGCGCCGGCGCCCGGTCGGGGCGTCATAGCTGGAGCGCGACCTCTCCGCCACGGTAGGCCCGGATCTTCCCCGTCGAGCCCTGCACCGTGAACACCACCACGTCGGTGTTGGCGCTCAGGGCGGCCGCGCTGGTGTGCCGGGAGCCCAGGCCCACGGCGCGCGGGCCGCCGGGGGGGAAGATGTACTCGAGCAGGGCCACGAGACTCCCTTCGCGGTCGAGGAGGTAGACGTGGTCGACCGGCGCGAGCTTGCGGATCAGCTCCTGGGCCGCGGGGTGCCCGGCGTGCCGGTGGGCCGGCTCGAGGGAGTCGAAGCCCACGTACTCGCAGCG
>JASFUJ010000120.1:0-7560 GCA_050050355.1 Acidobacteriota bacterium | reverse complement strand
CACGCGCACCGCACTCCGGCGATCCAGCCGGGCACCGAGATTGCAGGCCACCGGCGTCGTCAACTCGACTCAACCCGCTCTCGGCGACCCCGGGGCGGGCCGCCCGGACGACGTCACGATGGGAGAGGTCACCATGCGCTCCATCAGGACCAACCGTCGCTTCCCCGCCCACCGGATGCCGCGAGTTCGGAGACCCGGCACGGCCGGACGCGCGCTCCCCCTCGCTCTCGGCCTGCTCGCCGTCTGGGCCGGAACCGGCTGCACCGGCGGCGCGTCGTCGACGCCCCTGGGGGTCGCCGAGGAGCCGTCCCCGCGTCTCTTCACCGAGGTCACGCGGGAAGCGGGAATCGACCACCGCCATCTCAAACCGGCCCTGGACCCGAAGCTCGACAACATCATGGCCTGGGTGAGCAGCATCGGCGCGGCCGTGGCCGCGGGCGACTACGACAACGACGGGGACGTGGACCTGTACCTCACCACGTCCCGCAAGGGTCGTCCGAACCGGCTCTACCGGAACGACGGCGACGGCAGCTTCACGGAGGTGGGCGGGCCCGCCGGGCTCGCCGACGTGAACGGGGACCGCGGCGTGAGCATGGACTGCGTCTGGGGGGACTACGACAACGACGGCTGGATCGACCTCTACCTGGTCCGCTGGGGCCGGGACTCCCTGTTCCACAACGACGGGAACGGCACGTTTACCGAAGTCACCGACCAGCTCTTCCGGCGGCCCGACGGAGCTCGGGGCACGGCGTGGAAGAACGGCGCCGCGGCCCTGTTCCTCGACTACGACCTGGACGGACGCCTGGACCTCTACGTGGGCAACTACTTCGCCGACCACGACCTGTGGAACCTCGAGACCACGCGGATCATGCACGACGACTTCGAGAACTCCCGCAACGCCGGCCGCAACGAGCTGTTCCACCAGCTCCCCGACGGCACCTTCGAGGACGTCGCCGCCGCGCTGGGGGTCAACGATCCGGGATGGACCCTGGCCGTGGGCTCCGGGGACGTCGACAACGACGGCCGGCCCGATCTCTACACCGCCGACGACTTCGGCCCGGACCAGCTCTTCCTCAACGACGGAGAGGGAGGATTCACCGACGTGAGCGAGGCCGCCCTGGGGTTCGACACCAAGAAGGGGATGAACGTCGACTTCGGGGATTTCGACGCGGACGGCTGGATCGACGTCTACGTGACCAACATCACCACCGCCGAGTATCTCCAAGAGGGCAACATGCTCTGGCGCAACAACGGCATCACCGAGGACGGCACGCCTTCGTTCACCGACGTCTCCCTGGAGGCCGGGACCTACGACGGAGGCTGGGGCTGGGGAGCCAAGTTCTTCGACTTCGACAACGACGGCGACCTGGACATCGTCGCGGTCAACGGCTTCATCACGGCCGGGGAGGGCAACTACTGGTACGACCTCGCCTCGTGGACCGTCACCGGCGAAGACTCCACCGACGCCAGGAACTGGCCGGCGATCGGAGACCGGTCGTTCTCCGGGTCCGAGAGCACGCGCCTGTGGCGCAACGAGGGGTTGGGCAGCTTCACGGAGCGGGCCGTCGAGCTCGGTGTGGACACCCGGTACGACGGCCGGGGGATCGCCTACGTGGACTACGACGACGACGGTGACCTGGACCTCGTCATCGCCAACCAGGACCAGCCGGCCCAGCTCCTGCGCAACGAGCGCAGCGAGGCGGAACCGCGCGCGCACTGGCTCGAGGTCCGGCTGATCGCGGATCCGGCCACCGGCACGAACCGCGACGCCGTCGGCGCACGGGTCACGGCGGTGACGCCCGACGGGCTACTGGTCCGCGAACGGGACGGGGGCAACGGCTACGCGGCCCAGAGCGACCCGCGCCTGCACTTCGGGCTCGGTGCGCTCGACCGGGTTGAGCTCCTGGAGGTGCGCTGGCCGGACGGCGGCTACCAGTACCTGGAGAACGTGGCGGCGGACCGGGAGATCCGCGTGCGCCAGAACCCGGCGGACTACGTCGAGGGCGTGCGCATTCCCGTGGCCGCGCCCGCGCCGCCGAGCGCTCCGGTGCTGACCGCGAACGAGGAGACCGCAGTAGAGCCGTCCGCGGAGGAGCTCGCCGCCTTCGAAGAGAGGCTCCTGCGGGGCGAGGGTGGGTATGCGCTCGCGAGCGCGTACCGCCGCCGGTGCGCCCGGGCCGGGCTCTACGACCGGGCGATCGAGCACTTCACCGAGGCGACCGAAGGCCCGGAGCCGCCCACCGCGGCGCGCATCCAGCTCGCCTCGGCCTACGTGGACAAGATCCCCTCCTGCGGAGGGCTCGCCGCGGTCGTCTGCAAGGGGAGCCTGGCCAAGAAGGCCCTCGACCAGCTCGACGCGGTGCTGGCCGAGGATCCCGATTCCTGGATCGCCCTTTACTCGCGGGGGATCAACCATCTCCACTGGCCCCGTGCGCTGCGCCACTCGGACGACGCCGCGGCCGACCTGGAGCGTTGCGTCCAGCTCCAGCACACGCGGTACGCCTCCCGCCGTGACGAGATCTTCCTCCGGGTCCACGTCGCCCTGGGCGACGCCTACGTCAAGGCCGGAGACTACGGCCCCGCCCGGCGAGCCTGGCGCCGGGGCCTGGAGGAGTTCGCGGAGGCGCCGGAGCTCACCGCCCGCCTCGCCCTCGACGACGACGAGCTCCTGCCGTACGTGGAGCGGCAGCGGAGCCTCGAGCAACCCATCGACACGGACCTGGGGTTCTTCGACCGGCTGCGCTGAAGGTCCGGTCAGAGAGAGCCGGCGGGGAAGCGCTCCCGGGGCACCCACCGGGTGTTGTACCGGAGGCGCCAGCCGTCGAGCGACGTCCCGGCCTCCCCGGGAAGCGGCTCCACCCGGTCGCCACCGGCCACGTTCGGGTCTCCGTCCTTGTCCCAGCCCACGGAGTAGAAGAAGAAGGTCCGCCGCCAGCCGGGGGGTGGAGGGGCGAGGCCCTCCGGAGTGAACCGCAGACGCACGGCGTCGCCGGAGTTGATCACCGCCATGCGGCCGTCGCGGGCCGAAACCAGCTCCAGAACGTCCCCGTACCGGGTGCACCAACCCTCGAGGGCCCTGCGCCACGGTGGGTGGTCGGAGACGCGGTCGTGGTCGGGAATCGTCGGGTGTCCGGGCGCCGGCGCCTCCAGCCGCGAGAAGCCGTGCCATCCGAGCTCCGCCCCCCCGGGCTCCAGGGCCTGCACCCGCGCCGCCGCCTCTCCCCGCCGCCTCTCCAGCAGGGCGATGCGGTCCCAGCGGACCTCCAGGTTGGTCCGGAGGCGGAGCCTCCGGGCGCCCGGCGGAAGGCGGCCCGACAGGTCGCACAGGATCGTCTTCGTCTTGCCGGCCGGCAGGCCCACGACCGCGTCCACCGGGAGCCACCGGCCGGAGGCGGTCTCCACTTCCAGCACGGGAGGCACCAGGCGGTGGGCGTCGCTCTGGGAGAAGGCGATGTTGGTGCTCGCGTCGCCGTACTGGAGCCAGCCGGTGAGGGCGAGGACCAGGGGACGCGCCGGGTCGAGAGGACCGAAGTCCAGCGTCAGTACCCGGGGATTCGTGATGCCGCGGAACGGCGGCGGCAGGGGAACGCCCGACGGCGCGAACCGGCCGTCGATCCGTGCGAGGACATGGGTCAGGTCCCGGCCGTCGTCCGCCCGGGCCCGGCGTAGGTGGGCCGCGGGCGCCAGCGGCCACACCTCGGAGGGCGGGAACGGAGGCGGACCCAGCCTGTCCGTCGGGTGGACCTCCAGGGACGGCGGATGATCCACCGCCAGGAGCCGGACCCGGTCCAGGTACAGGACCTCCCGGAACTCGCTCGTGATCTCGAACCGCAACTCCCCGGCGGGGTCCGGCGTCACCTCTCCGACCCGCACCAGCTCGTCCGGGTCCGCGGGCAGCGGCACCCCCCGCCGCAGGGGAAGACCGACCGGCGCGTTCCCGAGCAGATCGGTCACGAACCGGTACCCGTCGCCGTCCTCTCCGCCGTCCCAGACGTAGAGGAACGGGCACGAACCGGTCGCGACGTTCTTCTCCACCAGCGTCAAAGGCTCTTCGCCGAGCGCCACGTCGATCCGGTTGTCCACCACGCCGTTGGTCCAGATCGTGCGGACGGCGTCGAGGCGCTCCCGCCGGCCCACCCCGATCTCCACCGGAAGGTGCGTCACGGTGCGCGAGGCCCGGAAGGTCCCCGCGACGACCTCGATCCGGGTTCCGTAGCCCGTGGGGTTGGTCTTGGTTCCCACGAGGCGGAGCTCGAGCTGGCGCCGGCCGTTCCCTCCGTCGTTGCGGAGCAGCCGGAGGCCGCCGTCTCCCGCGACCAGGAGGTCGGTGTCGCCGTCGCCGTCCACGTCGGCCGCCACCATCGCGCGGATGGTTCCACCGTCGACGGCTCCGAGCCCGGTCTCCTCGGTGACCTCCCGCCATGCGCCGGAACCCGGGTTCCGCCACAGACGCAACGCCCCCGCGCCGTCCCCCGGGCTCTTCCGGAGGGCGACGGCCAGATCCAGCCAGCCGTCGTTGTCGTAATCGAAGAGCACCCCCTCGGAGGCGGCGGCTCCGGCGAGAGGAAGGTCCTTGCGCCGGGCTCCGAGCCCCGTGACCAGGGTGACCCGGTGACCGCCCAGGAGGACGGCGTCGGGACGACCGTCATTGTCCAGATCGTCGAGCAGCACCCGGTCGGCGGCGGGCCACGGTCCCGGCGGCTCCGGCTGGGCCTCGAACCGGCCCTCGCGCAGGCCGAACAGGACCAGGGTGGGCCGGTCCCCCCGTGCGACCACCAGATCCACCATGCCGTCGGCGTCCAGATCGGCCGCGGCGGCGTCCGTCGCCGGCCCCGTCTCCGGCAGCCCGGACGCGTCCGTCGCCTCCTCGAAGGTGCCGTCGCCCCGGTTTCTCCACAGCTCGGCTCCCTCTGAGCTCACCGTCAGCAGGTCGAGGTCGCCGTCGAGCTCGGAGTCGACCCATCGGGCCCGGTGCGCCCGGAGCTCGGCCAGGCCGGAAGCCTCCGTGACGTCCCGAAACCCGGCGGGCCCCGACCGCCGGAGGAGCGCCCCTCCGTCGGGACCGGTGAGAAGCAGGTCGTTGAGGGCGTGCCGTTCCGGATCGTAGCGCTCCCCCGGAGGCACCTCGTCGTGGAAATCACCCACCGCGACCGCCGCGGGGTCCCCCGGATCGCGCCCCGGGCCCTCCAGGGGAGTCCAGGCCGGGGACGAGGAGGTCCATCGGAGGAGGCCGGAACCCGTGCCGTGCCCGTAGACCGCCACGGTGGGAGCCCCGTCGGCTCCCGATTCCAGCACGGCGAGCGCATCGGCCCGCGCCGTCGGCACTCCGCCGGCGACGGGGCTCTCGGTGAATCGCACCTCGAGGGGCGGCGGCACGGAGGGCGAGCCCTGGCCGTCGCCCCCGGGAAGCTCCGGACGGGTGTGCTCGCACTGCTCGAGCTGCTCCGGCCTCCGGCTGTCGTCTCCCATCACGGCCCGGACTCGATCGAAGCGCCGGGACCATCGCCGATGCGCCGCTCGATCGCCCCTGGCCGCGGCGTACTGGGCGAGACGGTAGATGGCGGCGCCGTGCCAGGGATCCAGCGCCACCGTCTCGCGGAGCTGCCGCCGGGCGGCGTCGTGCCGACCCACGGCCTGGTTTGCGGCGGCGAGCTGGTACCGGACCGCGGCGCCTTCCGGATCCCGCGTGACCGCCGTCTCCAGATGGCTCACGGCCTGCTCGAACCGACCCTCCCGGGCGTGTGCGATGCCGAGCAGGTACGCCGTCGCCGCCGAGTCCGGATCGAGCTCGGCCGCCCGCTCCAGGGCGTCCACCGCCCGATCGGACTCCCGCGCCAGGAGGAAGGCCCGGGCCAGGTTTCGGAGCGCCGGCGCCGAGCCCGGTCGCTCTCGGAGCGCCGCCTCATAGGCCGCGATGGCCGACGCCGAGTCCCGGTTCTCCAGGTGAGCACGCCCCACGTTCATCAGGCGCACGAACTCTCCGGCCGGCTCGTTGCGGTCGGCGGTGGGAGCGCAGGCGCCGGCTCCAGCGATCAGCCAGAGCGCGAGGAGGAGCGTCCAGCGTCTCGACGAGCCCGCTCTCCCCGCCCTCCCGACGACCCTCCGGACGACCCTCGTCACTTCGTAGTTGCAGAAAATCAACCGCTCGAGCATATCAGCCGGCTGGCGGCCCGCATCGCGCCCCGCCTCGACGCGACCGCCCCCTGCCGCGTCCCGCGGGTCACCGGACCGTCTCGGCATCCAGGGCGTTGAGCAGGAAGGCGAAGACGAGAGCCCGGTCGTGGAGCGCGTCGTACCGTCCCGACGCCCCGGTGTGGCCGGCCGACAGATCGAGCCGCAACAGGAGACGGCCGTCCCCCGCCTGGTGCCTCCGCAGCCGGGCGATCCACTTCGCCGGCTCCCAGTACCCCACGCGGCGATCTTCCAGGGAGGCCAGGACCAGGAGATCCGGATACGGCTGCCGCCGCACGTTGTCGTACGGGGAGTACGAGAGCATGTAGCGGAACATCTCCGGATCGTGCGGGTCGCCCCACTCCTCGTATTCGCGCACCGTCAGCGGGATCGAGGGATCGAGCATCGTGTTGACCAGGTCGACGAAGGGACTGATCGCCACGGCGGCCTGGAACAGGTCGGGGCGCTCGTTCAGCACCGCCCCCACCACCAGACCGCCGGCGCTTCCTCCCAGCACTCCCAGCCGGGAGGGGGTCGTGTAGCCCTCCTCGACCAGGTGCTCGGCCACGGCGATGAAGTCGAGAAAGGTGTTGCGCTTGTGGAGCAGCTTGCCGTGGTCGTGCCAGGCCTCGCCCAGCTCGCCGCCGCCCCGGACGTGAGCGATCGCGTACACGAAGCCCCGGTCGAGGAGCGTCAGCCAGAGCGGGGAAAAGGCGGGCTCGACGGTGCGGCCGTACGCGCCGTACGCGTACAGCAGACAGGGCCGGGGACCCGGGTCTCCTCCGTCCCGGCGGTAGACGAGCGAGATCGGCACCGCGGTGCCGTCGGCGGAGCGGGCCGACATCCGCTCACTCACGTAGCGGGACGGATCGAAGTCCCCCAGCACCTCGGTTCGCTTGATCGTCGTCCAGCTCCGCTCGATCATGTCGTACTCCATCACCGAGGGGGGCGTCACGAGAGACGTATAGCGGAGCCGGAGGGTCCGGGTACGGAACCGCGGGTTCTCTTCGAGGGAAGCGGAATAGACCGCCTCCGGGAAGCGGATCATGTGCTCCTCGCCGGTGTCGAGGTCTCGGATGCGAAACCGGCGAAGGCCCTCCGACCGCTCGGTGACGACCAGGTGGCTCGCGAACACGTCGACCCCTTCGAGGGTGGTCCCCTCCTCCGGGACGAGCACGGGTTCCCAGTCCTCGGGGGACGTTGCACCCACGGGGGCCCGGAGGAGCCGGCGGCCGTCGGCGCCGAGGTTCGTGACGAGAAAGAGGTCGTCGCCCCGCTGCCCGAGCGCATGACGCACCCCGGGACGACGACCGGTGAGGCTTCGGAACTCTCCGTCGGACCGGTCGGCCTCCAGGAGCCGCAGCTCGGTCGTGGTCTCGCTCTCCAGCT
>JASFUJ010000119.1:0-7572 GCA_050050355.1 Acidobacteriota bacterium | reverse complement strand
GAGCCGGGCCGCCCTGAGCTTCAACTACCTGGGACAGTTCGATCAGACCTTCTCGGAGGACGCCCTCTTCCGGCTCGCTCCCGAGCCGGTGGGACCGGTCCAGAGCCCCCGCGGAGCCCGCGCGCACCTGCTCGAGGTCGTCGGGGCCGTCCGCGGCGACCGCCTGGCGTTGACCTGGACCTACAGCGCATCCGCCCACGAGCGGCGGACCGTCGAACGGGTGGCCGCGCGGTTCGTGGAGACCCTGGAGGAGCTCGTCAGCCACTGTCTCGCCGCGGAGGGCGGATACACGCCCTCGGACTTTCCGGACGTCGACCTCGACCAGGACCAGCTCGACAGCGTCCTGGCCGAGCTCGACCTTTCGACCTGATGCGTCGACTCGATGTGCCTGGAGGATTGCAATGAGCAGGAAGCTTCGATCCATCTTTCCCCTCTCCCCGCAGCAGCAGGGAATGCTGTTCGAGACGATCTACTCTTCGGGCCCGGAGCGCTCGGCGCTCCACGTGCAGCAGCTCGCCTGGACGATGGACGGTGCGCTCGACGTGGAGATCTTCGAGACCGCCTGGCAGCGGGTGATCGACCGCCACGGGGTGCTGCGGACGGCCTTCGTCTGGAAGGACCAGGACGCGCCGCTCCAGGTCGAGGTCGGGTCGGTGCCGGCTCCGTTCGCGGTGCACGACTGGAGAGACCTGGAGTCCGGGGAGCAGGAGCGGCTCTGGGAGGAGCACCTGCAGAGCGACCTGCGGGACCCGCTCGACCTGTCGAAGCCCCCCTTGCTCCGGCTGGCCCTGTTCCGTCTGGGCGACGGGGAGCATCGCTTCCTCTGGACCTTCCACCACATCCTCCTGGACGGTTGGGGTTGGCCGATCGTCCTGCGCGAGCTGTTCACCATCTACCTGGCCCTGCGCCGCGGGGACGAGCCGGAGCTCCCGCCGGTCCCCTCGTACCGGGAGTACGTGGCGTGGCTGGGTGAGCGGGACCTGGGGGAGGCGATGCGGTTCTGGCGGGAGAACCTGGCCGGGATCGACCGTCCCACCCCGCTCGGAGAGGAGCGCGAGTCGGTCGGCTCTCCGGACGGTGCGCGCCACCGCACGTCCGAGGGGTCGCTCCCCGCGGAGACCACGGGGCTGCTTCGCACCCTCCTGCGCCGGCGGCGCCTGACCTTCAACACGCTGGTCCAGGCTCTCTGGGGAGTGCTCCTCAGCGCGTACAGCGATCGGGACGACGTGCTGTTCGGGATCACCGTCTCCGGGCGGCCGGGCGACCTGGAAGGGGTCGAATCGATCGTGGGCCTGTTCATCAACACCCTTCCGATGCGGCTCGAGGTGCCGGAGGACCGGCCGTTCGACCAGTGGCTCGCCGAGGTCCAGCGGCGCCAGCTCGAGGTGCGGGGCTACGAGCACTGCTCCGAGGGGCAGGTCCACCAGTGGTCCGACGTACCGGCCTCGCGCCCCCTGTACGACAGCATCCTGGTGTTCGAGAACTTCCCGACCGAGCTTTCGGTGCTCCGCGACGCGGACCTGGCGGTCTCGATCCGCCAGGCGCAGTTCCGCGGCGCCTACACCAAGCACGCTCTGAGCATCCTGGCGACCGAGGGCGAGCGCCTGGGCCTCCGCCTGACGTGGGACACCGAGCGCTTCGCGGGAGCCGACCGCGTGCTGGCCCACTGGCGAGCCCTGGCGGCCGCGGTGGCGGAGAACCCCGGAGCGACCGTCGGCGCGCTGCGCCGGTCGATCGCCGGGGCCGAGCGACCGCTGTTCCGGCCGCAGGGACGGGGAGCGGCGCCCCGGCTCGCGGGCGACGACCGCCCGCGCACCCGGACCGAGGAGGACCTGGCCGCTCTCTGGGCCCGGGTGGTCGGCGTGGAACGGGTCGGGATTCACGACGACTTCTTCGAGCTCGGCGGCCATTCGCTGCTGGCGATGGAGATTCTGAGACGGGTCCGGGAGCGCTTCCGCATCGAGCTCCCGCTGCGCCACCTGTTCGAGGCGCCGACGGTCGCCGAGCTGAGCGTCGTGATCGCGCAGAAGCAGGCGGAGCAGCTCGGGGAGAAGGACGGAGTCTCCGTGGAGGACATGCTGGAGCGGCTCGAGTCGATGAGTGACGACGAGGCTCGGCGCGAGGCCGCGATCGCGACGGAGGAGGTCTCCCGTGGTTGATCTCGACCGGCGGATCGCGGAGCTTTCTCCGGAGAAGCGGGAGATGCTGCTGCGGTGGATGGCCGAGGAGCGCGGCGACGATCCGGAGGCGGCGCCCGCGGAGATCGGTCTCCCGGAGCTGGTGCCGCGGGAGGAGGAGCGTCACGAGCCGTTCCCCCTGACCCCCGTGCAGGAGACCTACTGGGCCGGCCGGAGCGGGCTCTACGACCTGGCCGGCGCGGGCACCAACATCTACCAGGAGCTCGAGCTGACCGGCCGGGTCGAACCTGCGATGGAGCGGATCCACGACGCCCTGCAGCGCCTGATCGCCCATCACGACATGCTCCGGGCCGAGCTCGTTCCCGGGGACGGGGAGCTGCTCCAGAGGGTGCGGCCGTCGGTGCCCGAGTACCGCATCGAGGTCGACGATCTGCGGTCGATGGACCGGGAGGAGGCCGAGCGGGAGGTCGACCGCATGCGCCGGGAGATGTGCACCCGGACCGCGCCGGTCGATCGCTGGCCCCTGTTCGAGATCCGGGGTCAACGCCTCGACGACGACCGCGTGCGGTTGCACACGCGGTTCGAGCCCTTCCTGATGGACGGCGAGGGCCGGGCGCACATCGTCTATCAGCTCTTCCGGCTGTTCGAGGACCCGTCCTATCCGCTCCCCTCGATCGGGTGCACCTACCGCGACTACGCCGTGACCTGGCGCGAGCTCCAGGAGACCGACCGGTTCCGGGACGCGCGCGATTACTGGCTCGGCCGCGTGCCGGACCTGCCGCCCGCGCCGGAGCTCCCGCTCCTGGCCGAACCCACCCCGCGGACCCGGCCGGACTACGGTCGCAAGCGGATGACCCTCGAGCCGGAGCTGTGGCGACGGCTCAAGGCGCGGGCCGGGCGGTGGGGCCTCACCCCGTCGGCCGTGATCCTGGCCGCGTTCGGCGACGTGATGGTCCGGTGGAGCGGGGCGTCCCGGTTCACCCTGTGCGCGGTCGGCAGCTACCGGCCGCCGATCCACCCGGACATCCACGACGTCGTGGGCAACTTCAACACCATCACCCCCCTGGAGGTGGACGCCACGCCGGACACCTTCGGTGCGCGGGCGCGGAGGCTCCAGGACCGGATCTCGGCGGACCTGGAGCACCCCTACTTCTCCGGGTTCGAGACGCTGCGCGGGCTCAACCGTCACCGGGGCGTGAGCTCCCGCCCGTTTCTCCCGGTCTGGTTCAACAGCGTGGTCGAATACAGCCACCCGGCCTACCGGCGGGAGGCGAGCGGGATGATCGCCGGCAGCGAGCTCGGGGAGATCCGGTACCTCGACCTGATCATGTACCCGCCGCAGTCCTCCTTCCTGACCACCGCCGGCGAATCGGCCGACGGCTCCATGTGGGCCATCTGGCAATGGGTGGAGGAGCTGTTCCCCGAGGGGATGGTGCCGGAGATGGTGGCGGCGTACGGTCGCGCCTTGCGGCGCCTGGCGGTGGACGAGCCCGCCTGGGAAGAGACCGGGACGGTCGTCGCCTTGCCGGCGGAGACCTGCGCCCCAGGCCCGCCCCGGCCCGTCGCGCCCGGCGCCGCGAGCGACTCCGCGGCGCGTGCGCTGGCCGGGCGCGAGCGCGTCCAGGTGGTGGGTCCCTGGGGAGAGCCCTGCCCGCCCTGGGTGTACGGCCGCGTCGTGGCCGCCGCCGAGCCGGGATCGGAGGGGCTCGCAGGGGACGGACCGCCGGACGCTGTCTCGGATCGCTCGTCTTCTGTACCGCGAATAGTGGGGAGGCGTCGCCCCGACGGCGCGGTCGAGATCCGCGGGCGGGAGGAGGAGGTTCGGGCGCGGGTCCTGGGGTACGCCGTCGACCCGGCGCACGTCGCCGCCCGGCTGGAGGAGCTGCCCGAGGTCGGGGAGGCGATCGTGGTCCCGTTCGAACGCGGGCTCGTCGCCCACGCGACCGCCGCGTCCGGGGTCGACCTCGATCCCGAAGCGACGCTCGCTCGCCTGGAGGACGAGCTTCCCTACTACGCGGTGCCTCTGCGGTTGGTCGTCTGGGACGATCTGCCGAGGCTCGAGGGAGGGGCACCGGATCGTGCCCGACTCGTCGAGCACGGGCCCGGCGAGGAGGACGCGGTGCGCGCGCCCGCCGCGGCGCTCGATTCGATGGCGGGGCTCTGGAGCGAGATTCTCGGGCGGGAGCCCGAGACCGCGGATGAGGACTTCTTCTCGTCCGGGGGCGACTCCCTGAAGGCCGTGCGGTTGATCCGCGCGATCGAGACGCGGTTCGGGGTCTCGCTCCCGATCGGAGTCCTCGTCATGTGGCCGACCCTGGGCGCGCTGACCCGGGCCGTCGACCTGCGCGCACGGTCGGCGTCGAGACGCGAAGACAACGAACCCGAGGAGAACCGATGACCGGAATCGTCAACGACCTGCGCCTCGCCTTGCGAACCCTCTGGAAGACCCCCCGGCTGACCGTCGCCGTGGTCCTCTCCCTGGCGCTGGGGATCGGCGCCAACTCGGCCGTGTTCACGATGGTCAAGGCCCTGTTCCTCAACCCGTCGCAGGTCGAGGACGCGCCCCGGCTGGCCGCCGTGTTCACCACCGATTCGCAGATGGGGAGCGTCGCGATCTACGGGGATCAGCTCCCGGTCTCGTTCCCCAACTACGAGGACTTCAGGGATCGCAACCAGGCGTTCAGCGGCCTCGCGGCCTATCAGACGATGTTCGTGAGCCTGTCCCAAGGGGATCGGCCCGAGCGGATCATCGGCGAGATCGCGAGCGGAAACTACTTCCAGGTGCTGGGGGTCGACGCCGCGATCGGCAGGACGTTCACCCCCGCGGAGGACGAGGACAAGGGGGCCCACCCGGTGACCGTGCTCTCCCACGACTTCTGGGAGAAGCGGTTCGGGGCGGACCCCTCGATCCTCGGGCGGACGGTCCGTCTGAACAACCATCCGTTCACGGTCATCGGCGTCGCGGAGAGGGGGTTCGACGGGCTGAGCACCATCAGCACGCCGTCCCTGTGGGTCCCGATCGCGATGCGCGACGCGGTGCTGACCGGCCCGTACGGCACCTACTTCGAGAACCGCCGCGCCGTGTCCCTCAACGTGGTCGGCCGGCTTCGGGACGGCGTCGATCGAGCCCGGGCCGAGGACATGATGCAGGGGATCGCGGCCCAGCTCGAGGAGGAGTTTCCGCGGGCGAACAACGCACGCAGCATCGAGCTCAGCCCCCTGAACGAAGTGAACATGCCCGCCCAGTGGCGCGAGTCCTTCCGCATCGCGGGCCTGCTGCTGGGCACGATCGTCGGCCTGGTCCTGTTCATCGCCTGCGCCAACGTCGCCAACCTGCTCCTCGCCCGCGCGGTCGCCCGGCGGCGCGAGATCGGCATCCGGCTGTCGCTGGGGGCAGGTCGAGGAGCCCTCTTCCGGCAGCTCATGACGGAGAGCCTGGTGCTCGCGCTCCTCGGCGGGGCGGTCGGTCTGGCCATCGCCGCCTGGGGTCCGCGGATCATCTGGGCGAACCGTCCGCCCGAGCTGGCGCAGGCGACCCTCGCCTTCGGGCTGGACGTCGAGGTCCTCGTGTTCACCCTGGCGCTGGCCCTCCTGACGGGGCTCCTCTTCGGTCTGGCGCCGGCCATCCAGGCCACGAAGCCCCGCGTGGTGGAGACGATCAAGGAAGGCAACACCGGCACCGAGGGGCGCGGGCGGCGGATCAAGCTCTCCGACCTCCTGGTGGTCGCCCAGGTCACGCTGTCGGTGGTCGCGCTCGTCGGCTCCGGCCTGTTCATCGCCAGCCTGTCGAAGGCGCGCGACATCGACCCCGGCTTCCAGACGTCGCATCTGGCGACCATCAGCTTCGATCCGGCGACCCAGGGCTACGGCGAGGCGCGGGGCGAGCAGCTCTACCGGCAGGTCGTCGAGCGGGCCTCCAGGGTCCCGGGCGTGGAGTCGGTGGCCCTCGGCACGCACATCCCGCTGTCGCTCACCGGGATCGCCATGCGCTCCGTCATTCCGCCGGGCGAGGATCCCGCCGATCAGAGCGCGGCGATCATCGCCGTGACCAACACCGTCGGCGAGGGGTTCTTCGACACCATGGGGATTCCCCTGCTGGAGGGGCGCACCTTCACCACCGCCGACCGGGAGGACGGTCGCCGCGTGGCCGTGGTCAACCGGGCCCTGGCCGACCGGGCCGTGCCGGACGGCAGCGCCCTCGGACGGGAGCTCCAGCTCCGCGGAGGCGATGCGCCGGTGGAGATCGTCGGGGTCGTCGAGAACAGCAAGGCCGTGCGGATCTCCGAGCCGTCGCAACCCCAGCTCTTCATGCCGTGGCGCCAGAACTATCCGAACTCCATCACCACGCTCTTCGTCCGGACCGCGGGCGATCCCGGAGTGGGTCTCGGGCCGGTGAGACGCGAGGTCCAGGCGGTCGATCCGACCCTCGCCCTGACCAACGTCTGGGAGTTCTCCCGCGTCCTCGGCCAGGCCCTCTGGGCGCTGGAGCTGGGCACGATCATCCTCGGCTTCTTCGGGGTTCTCGCCGTGGTCCTGACCCTGGTCGGCATCTACGGCGTCGTCTCCCACGCCGCCAACCGGAGGCGCCGGGAGATGGGAGTCCGCCTCGCCCTCGGCGCCGCCCGGGGCGACGTGTTGCGGATGATCATCCGCCGGGGCATGGTCCCGGTGTCCATCGGCATCGTGCTGGGGCTCGTCGGATCGTTCTTCCTCGCGCGCGGCGTCGAGTCCCTGCTGTACGGAGTGGCGCCGAGCGACCCGGTCACCTATCTCGTCATCGCCGCCATTCTGGTGATGGTGGGGTTCGCCGCGAACCTGCTCCCCGCCCGGAGCGCGAGCCGGGAGGATCCGGTCATCGTCTTGAAAGCGGAGTGAGCCCCGGGGCGGCCCGTCAGTTTCCAGTTTCGATCATCGATTCGAACAACAGTTGAAAGGTACGTTATGAAGACTTCCGGCTCGGTTCATGGCATGCGCGCCGTGATGTGGCTCTGGTTCGGCCAGTTGATCTCTCTCGTGGGAACCGGCATGACCCGCTTCGCGGGGACGGTCTGGATCTGGCAGCAGACCGAGTCCGCGACGGCGGTGGCGTTCTTCTGGTTCTTCGTCTTCGGCCCCGGGATCGTGCTCAGTCCGATCGCCGGCGCTCTGGTCGACCGCTGGAACCGCAAACGCGTCCTGATCGGCGCCGACCTGGGGGCCGGGCTGGCCACCATCGGGTTGCTGGTGCTGTACCTCCTCGGCGTGCTCGAGATCTGGCATTTCTTCGTCGCCGGGTTCATCGCCAGCGCGTTCGAGGCGTTCCAGAACCCCGCCCAGGCCGCGTCCATCACCACGATGGTGCCGAGGGAGCAGTTCGGCCGGGCCAACGGGATCATGTCCATGGTGCAGTTCGGGGCGACCGTCGTGTCGCCCGCGCTCGCGGGGATCCTGCTGG
>JASFUJ010000118.1:0-7579 GCA_050050355.1 Acidobacteriota bacterium | reverse complement strand
GAGCTGGAATCCCTCTTCGAGCCGTTCCGGCGACTGGACGGCCCGCCGGGCCGCCTGCACGGGGGAATCGGGGTGGGCCTGACCCTCGCCAGGCGGCTCGTCGAGGCCTGGGGCGGACGGATCTGGGTCGAGAGCTCGGCCGGCCGGGGGTCGACCTTCTCGTTCACCGTCCCGGTCCGCTCGGCGGAGGGCGAGCCCGCGGGGCACGGGCACGGTCCGGCGCCGGCCACCGGGAGCCCGCGGGACGTCCTGGTCGCCGAGGACAACGAGATCACGCGGTCCCTCCTCGAGCGGTTCCTGCGCCGGCTCGGTCACCGGGTCGAGCTCGCACGCGATGGATCGGAGGTCCTGGCGGCCGTCGCCCGGCGGCGCTACGACGTGGTGCTCCTGGACGTGCAGATGCCCGGCGTCGACGGGCTCGAAGCGTGCCGCCGGATCCGCCGGCGGATCGCGCCGCCGGAGCGGCCCCTGCTCGTGGCCCTGACGGCCAGCTACGGGGCGGATCAACAGGCCGCGTGCAGGGCCGCGGGGGTGGACGCGTTGCTGCCGAAACCGATCGACTTCGAGTCGCTGGAGAGGGTCGTCGCAGGAGAGCCGGCGCCGCCGCCACAGAGCGCGAGGCGTTCCGAACGGAACGTCGACGGCGGCCCTTCCGGTGCCGAGGAGCCGGTGCTCGACCCCGAGCGCCTGGCGCAGCTTCGCGCCCTCGAGGAGTCCGCCGGGGACCCGATCGTCGAGGCGATGCTCCGCACCCTGCTCGCCCGCCTCGACCGGGAGCTGCCCCTCCTCGTGCGCCGGTTGCAGGACCGGGAGTGGGACGCGCTGAGCCGGCTGGCCCACTCGCTCGTCGGCAACGCCGCCAACGTCGGCGCGGCCCGTCTGGCGCGGCGCTTCCGCAAGCTCGAGCGGGCCGCGGGCTCGGAGGACCGCGCGGCGGCTCACCGGCTCGTCGAGGCCCTCCCCGCGGAGGTGGACCGGCTGCGGCGGGCGGCGGAGGCGACCCTCGGGGCCTGAACGATCGGGGCCGCCGGGGGGGATCGGTCAGCCGCGATGGGATTCCCAGATCCGCCGCAGGCGGTCGCCGAGGAGCAGCGGATCGAAAGGCTTCGGGATCACCGCCGCGACATCGCGCTCCTCGTACTCCGCAACCTCGTCCGTCCGGACCCGGGCGGTGAGGACGACGACCGGCGTCGTTCGGAGCGACGGGATCTTGCGGAGCTCCGCAAGGGTCTCGAGCCCGCCGAGACCGGGCAGGACGATGTCCAGGAGAATGAGCTGGGGCGCGAGCTCCGAGGCCCGCTCGAGGGCCTCTTCGCCGGAGCTGCAGATCTCCAGCTCGAAGCCGCCGAGGCGTTCGAGCGCGATCCGGGCGACGAGCTGGATATCCGCCTCGTCCTCGACCAGCAGGATTCGTTTCAGCGATGCCTCAGTCATGAAGTCCGGGGTCGCCGAGCGGCGTCTCGACTGCAGTGTGTCGACCGCAGTGTGATTTCGGAAGCCGCAGTATACTCGCTCCCTCAGCCGATTCCCGAGAGCTCTGCCGATGCCCGATCCGATGGTCCAGAGTCCACTGCGCCGCATCCTCTGCGTGGACGACGACCGGGACATCTTGAGAATCCTCCAGTACACCCTCGAGAGCTGGGGGTTCGAGGTCATCACCGCCCCCGGCGGCCTCGAGGCCCTGGAGCTGATCGAGCGGCAGGGTCTTCCGGACCTGGCCCTCGTCGACATCCGCATGCCCGACCTGGACGGTCTGGAGCTGAGCCGGCGCATCCTCTCCTACTGCGACCTGCCGATCATCATGCTGACCGCGGTGAGCGACGAGGAGACGGTGGTCCGGGCGATCGAGGGGCTGGCCGAGGACTACGTGGTGAAGCCGTTCCGGCCGAGGGAGCTCGTGGCTCGCGTGAACCGGGTGATGCGGCGGATTCACGTCCTCTCCGCGGCCGGCGGGCGCGAGCTCGAGGTCGACGACGGCCTGCGGGTCGATCTGGTGGGGCACCGGTTGACCGTCGAAGGCGAGAAGCGGTCCCTGACCCCGACCGAGACGAAGATCCTCTCGATCCTGATCCGGAGGCTCGGGCACACGGTGCACCACGAGTACCTCCTGAGCCGGGTCTGGCCGCTGGAGGAGGTCTTCGAAGAGTCCCTGCGGGTCCACATCTATCGCCTCCGGCGCAAGATCGAGGCGGACCCGCGCCGACCGCGCCGGCTGCTGACCGAGCGGGGCATCGGGTACCGTCTCGAGCCGGCCTGAAGGTCCTCCCCTCCCCGTCTTCCTCCGCCACCATCCGCCGAGCGTTGTCCCGCTTTCGGGCTCGGCTCGCACAGGGGACACGAGGGGCCGACCATCTCGGCCTTTCACCTGGAGCCGGACGACCGTGTCGATGCCAGAGGCCAGCGCGCGAGCGATCCCCCCGGAGGCTCCCGCCGCCCGGGCGGGGTCCCGGAGCGCCGGGGAGGTCGCCTCGGCGTGCGTCGAGATTCGGACCTCGCTGACCGTGATGTTCGCCGCCTACCAGCTCGCGAAGCACGCCGACGCCCGGGTGAGCCGGCACGAGAAGCGTCATCTCCTGCATCGCGCCGAGCACCACGCGGACCGGGCCGGGTCGCTCCTCCAGGAGACCTTTCTGGCGCTCGAGCAGAGCTGAGGATCACCGCTCCGAGCCCGGATACGACTCCGGGCTCGAGCCACGGTCGGCGGCCTGAGCCGGGCCGTCCGGCACCCTCGGCCGATTCCGGCCGAAGGGTCGTTGTGTCCCTTCCCCCCCAGCCGTAATTCGGGCTGTAATGTTCGTGCCCTACCGTGCTCGGCATGGCCGAGAACGACCGGGGCAGCTTCCAGTCACGAACCGGATCCCACGCGGTGGGCCGCTGGACGGCGGCCCCGGCGTCCGTGCCGGCCCCATCCCTGTTCATCAACGACCTCGGTGACGTCCCGTGCGCGGCGCAGATCGTCGTCTGCCCCGCGCCGGGAGAGGTGACCCCCCCGGACCCGATCGGCCGGAGCGCCGGCGCCGGGCCGCGGACCCACGTCGGGGCCAGTCGAGAGAGGGGCGTCATGCAGAAGATCCTTCTCGTGCAGGCCGAGAGCCGCCAACGGGATCTCTTGGTGGAAGCCTTCCGTCGGGCCGGCTGCGACGTCTCCGTCGCGCCGGACGGCCTGTTCGCACTGACGCACCTGGAGCGCAACAGGCCGGACGCGATCCTGGTCACCTCGGAGCGACTCGGCATGGAGATCGGGGAGTTCTGCAGGATCGTCAAGAAGGACTCCGGCCTCGGAGACGTCAAGCTCGCCGTCCTCGATTCCGAGGATCGAGCGCCGGAGGACCCCCGGCAGCTCGATCTCTTCATCCGGGCCGGGTCCCCGCCGGACCAGGTGGTCTCGAGGGTCCTGGAGGAGGCGAGCCCGGAAGGGCCGGCTCCCCCACGGTCGAGCACGCCCCCGCCCTCCGTCGACGCGCACAGGGCGGACTCGGGCTGTCTGGATTCGCTGCAGGGGAACCTCCGGATCCTGAGCCTGCCCGAGCTCACCCAGGTCATCTGCGGCGCCCGCCGGACGGGCCGCCTGAAGCTCGAGTGCCCCGACGGCCCCGCGGAGATCTATTTCCTCGACGGCCAGGTGATCCACGCGACCCACCTGGGGTACACGGGCCTCGCGGCGTTCCGCTGGATCCTGACCTCGACCCTGGCGCACCCGGAGGTCGCCTTCCGGTTCGAGTCGATGAACAAGGCCGAGGCGTTCCGGTGCCCGCGGACCATCAACATGGCTCCCCAGCGCCTGCTTCTCACCATCGCCGTGGAGATCGACGAGGACTCCGCACCGGGTCGTGGAGCCTGAGACCATGTCCGTCCCCGAGCCCACGCTGCAGCGGATTTCGGTCACCGTCATCGACGACAGCCCGACCGTCTGCAGGGCGATCGAGAGCACCCTGTCCTCCCGGGGGGCCAAGGTGACGAGCCACGCGTGCGGGCTCGAAGCGCTCAAGAGCCTGCCGACGGTCCGTCCGGACCTGGTCCTCTGCGACATCCTCCTCCCCGACATCAAGGGCTTCGAGGTCTGCAGCACCATCCGGCGCACGCCCGCGCTGCGGGAGTGCCTGGTCGTCCTGATCTCCGGCGTCGTCGACGAGGAGGTCCACCTGCTGGCCCGCTCCGCGGGAGCGGTCGGCCTGCTGGCCAAGCCCTTCACGGACGCACAGTTGATCTCCGTCGTCCGGCGGGTCCTGGAGCGCCACCTGCGTCCGGGCTCCGAGCGCCGGCCGACGCCGGGGGTCGAGCCCGAGTCTCCCCTCGGACGGCTCATCCGGGAGCTCAGGGCGATCGACGGCTTCGAGCACGGCCTCCTGTTCACCGGCAACGGGGACCCGACACGCTTCGGGCAGACGGTCGACGGGTCCACGGATCTGCTGGAAGACGAAGCGAACCAGGTTCTCGCATTGTGCAGCCGACTGGCGGACCGGCTGGACCATGAAGGGATGGTGGACCTGCTGTTGGAGACGCCGACCGGCACCGTGCTGGTCGACCCCGTCGGCTCCGAGGGACTCCTGATCGCCTCGTTCGAATCGTCGTTCGCCCTCGGCCGGATGCGCCTGGCCCTGCGCCGATACCGCAGTCGGGTGGAGCGAGCCGGCTCCCCCGCGAACAGGTCAATCACAAGCTGACGAGGTGAGCGATGAGTCTGGATTCTCGGATCAAGAGTAACTGGATCGAAGCCCAGAAGAACTCGGATCGCCCGGTCAATGCCCTCGGTCTGCCGATCGACCCCAAGGACGAGAGGACGCTGGCCGTCTGGAGACAGGAAGGGATCGACCGGTACCTGGGGGGCGGGAGGGACGACGCCGGCGACCCGAGCTGAGCCGTGGCTTCGTGGCTTCACATCGAACCGACATCGAGGAGCAAGACATGCCAACCAAGGTACTCGTGGTCGAAGACAACAAGACCGAGCAGCAGCTTCTGGTCAGCGCGCTGGAAGACAAGAGCTACGAGGTGGTGACCGCCGACGACGGCGAGGAGGCGCTCGACAGGCTCCGGGTCGAGCGCCCGGACCTGGTCATCCTGGACATCGTCCTGCCGAAGAAGGACGGCTACCAGGTGTGCCGGCAGATTCGCGCCTCCGACGAGACCAGGGGCGTCAAGGTCATCATGATCTCCAGCAAGACGCAGGACGCCGACCGCTACTGGGGTCTCAAGCAGGGCGCCGACGCCTACCTCAAGAAGCCCTTCGACGAGCAGGACCTGATGGGGCTCGTCCAGAAGCTCACGTGAACGGAGGGCGACCATGCCCGATCGAGACGACCCACGCGATCGCTCCGGAGACCCGACCCTCGGCGAGGTGCTCGCCGAGATCCGGTCCGAGACCGAGGAGAGGTCACCCGTCTCCTCGGAGGCGACGGCCGAACGGCTCGAGCGAGCCTTCGACCGGGACCGGCTCCGGGTGCTCCTCTTCTCTCAGGGTGGCAGCCGGTTCGCCGCCGAGATCGAACGGGTGCTCGAGGTCTCGCCGGTGCCCGACTTCACCCCGGTCCCCGGGGTGCCGGGCTGGGTCAAGGGGATCGCCAACTTCCGCGGCGAGATCATCTCCATCGTGGCGCTGGGGGAGCTCCTCGGCCTCGGCCCGTCCGCGGTGACCTCGGGGTCTCGCAGGCTGCTCGTGGCCCAGGCCCTCGGCGAGCCCGTGCGGAGCGGGCTGATCGTCGACGGCGTCCACGGCAACCTCCGGGTGTCCCGGGACGAGCTCCGCCCCCTGGCCGGCCGGGCGCAGCAGGGGCTCTCCCCCTATCTCTCCGGCCTGCTGCAGGCGAAGGGCGAGCTGCATGCCCTGCTGGACGTCGAGCGCCTGCTCCTCTCCGACGACTTTCGAATCCCGGGCGACGGACGGCGGCGGAGCCATGGACTGTAGAGCCGAGCGACCGGCCGCGATCGGCTCCGGGCCGAGTCGCTTCGAGCCGACGCCGTGGCTGAACCTCTTCGGGGCGGTGTACGGGTTGGACCTGGGCGGGGTGCGTCTACCGCTTCTCCACCGGCTCTTGCTGGCCCGGATGGGCTATCTCGGGATCACCTCCTGGGACGAGTACTACGCCTATGT
This sequence comes from Acidobacteriota bacterium, assembly GCA_050050355.1. Taxonomy (GTDB): domain Bacteria; phylum Acidobacteriota; class Thermoanaerobaculia; order Multivoradales; family DATKCC01; genus JASFUJ01. The sequence continues at coordinate 1,491 of JASFUJ010000118.1, read as the reverse complement.
GGTGTCGGGCGGGGCCGACGGCGCCCGGGAGACCGATCGGCTGCTGGAGAGCCTGGTCAACCGGCGCACCGAGTTCTTCCGCCACCGGCCGTCGTTCGAGGCGTTGCGCTCGGAGGTGCTGCCGCGGTTGATGGAGCTCAAACGGTCGAAGGACGAGCGGCAGCTCGCGCTGTGGAGCGCCGGCTGCGCCACCGGGGAGGAGGCCTATTCGCTGGCGATCGTGGCGCTGGAGCTCTGCGGACCGGAGCCGTGGCGCGTGAGCGTCCTCGGCTCCGACATCAACTCGTGCGCCCTCGAGGTCGCCCGGGCCGGTCACTACGCGCTGCGCCCGGAGACCGTGGCCGGGTTCCCCGGCGGAGGACGGCTCCTCCGGCACGCCGGCGGGACCCGGTTCCAGGTGCGCCGCGAGGCGCGGGACGTGGTGCGCTTCACCCAGGCGAACCTGTGCCGGCCCGACCATCGATGGCCGGCCCAGCAGGACGTGATCTTCTGTCACAACGTCCTGATCCACGTCCGGCCGCGCCTGCGGCCGATCATCGTGGCGGACCTCTACCGCCGTCTCGCCCGCGGCGGGTTCCTGTGCTTCGCCCCGGGAGAGGTGCTCGATCTGCACGAGCCGGACGCCGTGCCGGTGCGCCTGGGGGACACGGTCATGTTCCGCCGGGCTCTCCGGAACGGAGAAGGGAGGCGGACCGATGCGTAGGCGCGTCGACCGGGAGGTCCTGCTCGGATTCGTCGAAGAGGCCCAGAGCTATCTTCCCCGGGTCTCGAAGATCATCGAGGCGGCCGCCACCGACGGCACCGGCCTCGACGCCCTCGAGGAAGCCCATCGGCTGCTCCACAGCATCAAGGGGGCGGCGGCGATGATCGGCCTGGCACCGCTGGCCCACGTCGCCCTGCTTCCCGAGGAGCTCGTCGAGGAGGTCCTCGAGACGCGCCGGGAGCTGGGCGGTGAAGCGGCGGCGCTGATCCAGCTCGCGGTCGACGCCATCGACGAGTACCTCGACCAGGTCCTGGACGAGGGGCTGGACGATCGCGCCCTCCTGCGGTCGGTGGTGATTCCCTTCCGCCGCTACCGCGACCTGCCGGAAGAGGACGACGGCGCGGCGATCGACCGGCTCATGGCGCCGGCGACCGGAGACGGCCGGCCGGAGCCGAGCGACGTGGACGCCCTGTTCGAGGGGCTCGACGCGCCCGGCCCGGACGGGGCGCCGGAGGCCGCCGCCGACGAGGGGGCGGACGACGAGCTGCTCGCGACCTTCCTCGAGGAGGCCGAGGAACAGCTCCAGAGCTTCTCGGAGGGGCTGGACGAGCTCGTCGGGCATCCGGAGCCCACGGACCTTCTCGGCGAGATGCGGCGGATCGTCCACACGCTCAAGGGCTCGGCCGGGGTCGTCGGCCTGGCGGAGCTGAGCCGGGTGGCGCACCGGATGGAGGACCTGCTGCAGACCCTCTACGAAGGGGGCCTGGCCCTCGACGAGACCGTCCACG
>JASFUJ010000117.1:0-7647 GCA_050050355.1 Acidobacteriota bacterium | reverse complement strand
CCTACACCGGTGTGATCGGTACGGCAACAAACGACGGCACGTGGCGCGGTCCGGGGGCTCCCGGCCGGAGCCACCCGGCCGAAGTCCTGCCAGGCGGAGCCGTACCGGAGGACGGGAGCCCTCGGAAGGCGCCCGGCGAACCCCGAGGCGAAGCCGTCCTCCCAGCCACCCGACCCCCTGCCGTCCCGGCGCCACGTCCCGCGGGTATACTCCCGCCTCCATGGAACGCCGCGCCAAGATCATGGCCACCCTCGGGCCGGCGAGCTCCTCCGACGAGGTCGTCGCCGAGATGCTCCGGTCGGGGCTCGACCTGGTCCGCCTCAACCTGTCCCACGGCACCCACGACACCCACCGGGAGCTCATCCGGACCGTGCGCCGCCAGGCCGAGCGCCTGGGCCGGTTCATCCCGATCGTTCTCGACCTGATGGGACCACGCTACCGCCTGGGCGAGATCCCCGGCGATCACCGGCAGCTCCGGGAGGGCGAGACGATCCGCCTGGTGGCGCGGGCGGAGGACGACCGGGATCTGCCACTCGGCCGGGCCGAGCTCCTGGACCACCTCCGGGAAGGAGAACGGGTGCTGCTGGACGCGGGCCTGGTGGAGCTCCGGGTGATCGAGGTGCCGCCCGCCGGATCGTCCCGTGGACGGGGCGAGACCCCGGGGGTCACCGCCCGCGTGCTCCACGGCGGCCCCGTCTCCAGCCGCAAGGGCATCAACCTGCCGGACAGCACGCTGCCGTTCGAGATCTCCGACAAGGACCGCGACGACGTCGCGTTCGCCGTCGAAGAACGGCTCGACTACCTGGCGGCGAGCTACGTGGACCGGGCCGACGACCTGGACGCGTTGCGCGAGATCGCCCGCGCCGCCGGCGACGAGCTGCCCCTGATCGCCAAGCTGGAGCGCCAGGGGTCGATCGACCGCCTCGACGAGCTGGTGGACGCCAGCGACGCGTTGATGGTGGCCCGCGGCGACCTGGGGGTCGAGGTCCCCCTCCACCGGGTGCCCGTGCTGCAGAAGGAGATCATCGCCGCCGGCCGGCGGCAGGGCAAGCCGGTGATCGTCGCCACCCAGATGCTCGAATCGATGATGGGCCAACCCCGCCCCACCCGGGCCGAGGCGTCCGACGTGGCCAACGCCGTCTTCGACGGCGCCGACGCCCTGATGCTCTCCGGCGAGACCGCCGCCGGCGATTTTCCGGTGGCGGCGATCCAGGTCATGGCCCGGATCATCGGCGAAGCCGAGGCCTACGAGCGGCGCGCCCGATCCCGGGCTCGCCCTCCCGGACCGTCGGCGCCGTTCGTCGCGACCGGCGCGCCGCCGTCATCGGACCGGCGCGCCGAGGGCCCGGCCGGGAGCGACGACGAGGGGGCCGCCCTCCTGGCCATCGCCGAAGTGGTCTCGGCGGCGGCCGTCTACGCCGCCGACCGGCTGCCGGTGCGCCAGATCATCGCCTTCAGCCAGGGTGGGTTCACCGCCCGCATGGTCGCCCGGAGCCGTCCGGAGGCGCCGGTGCTCGTGTTCACCACCGATCCCCGCGTCGCCCGCCGGATCCAGCTCGTGTGGGGCGTCCGGCCACTCCTGATGGACGCCGAGCTGGAGCATCACGACGAGGTCGTGGACGTGGTCGAGCTCCAGCTCCTGGAGGCCGGTCTCGCGGACCCCGGGGAGACGATCGTGATTCTGATGGGGGATCCCATCCACGAGCGTCCCCTGACGAACCTGCTCAGGGTGCATCGGCTACGCGCGACCTGAACAGCTGGTAACAGCCGACCTCGTGACGATGGAGTCAAGTGATCCCGGGAGGCCGGGGGCGCCACCGCCCGGAGCTCGCGTCGCTCGGAGGCACGACTCCTGATTGATCGGTTGGAGGTGGAGCTGCGCTGGAAGCCTGCGCGGGCGGCCCACCCGGCGCACGGGGAGAGCGCAGGGGGGAGAGGTACGTGCCAGCTCAGGCGTCGGGCGCGCCCTTCGCCTCCCGGGCGCGCTCGATCAGGGTCGTGACCTCTTCCACGAGCGCGAGCGTCGCCTGCTCCTGACGGGCCGCCTGCTCGAACAGGGAGACCGCCACCAGGGCTTCGCGCTGGATCTGCCGCGCGGCGAACTGCGGCAGCATCTCCGAAGCCAGCCGCTTGACCTCCGCGGTCCGGCCGGACTCCAGGTACAGCGCCGCCAGGTCCAGGGACACGAGGGCGACGTCGTACCCGATCCGGGCGTCGACGAACCCGGCCCGGACCTGCTTCAACGCCTCTTCGGCCAGCGCCGTCTTGCCGAGACCCTGGCAGACGAGACCTTCGATCCACAGGACACGCAGCCGGTCCAGCCGGTTGCCGTGGGCTCGCGCCAGCTCGCGGAGCCTCGGCAGGTGAGCCTGCGCCTCCACGGCGCGGCCGAGGTCCGTCAGGTAGTAGACGAGCTTCATCTGGACGACCAGGAGCAGCCAGGGCTCTTCCTCGACGTCCAGGAGCCTGCTGGCCCGCTCGAGGATCTCGAGACTCTGCTCGGGCCGGCCCGCGTCCCGCTGGAGCTTCGCGAGCTTGAGGAGGGCCCGCCCCTCCAGATGGTCTTCACCGGCGATCCGATACGTGCCGATGGCCTCGGCGAGGAGCCGCTCCGCTCCTTCGAGATCCTGGAGCTCGCGGAGATAGGAGGATTCGAGGTCGAGGAGCCTGGCGTGCTCCATCGGGTCGCCCGTGCCGAGTGCGAGCGCCTCTTCGGCGCACCGGAACGCCTCGCCGGCGCCGCGGAAGTCCGTGCGGATCCGGCGGCAGTTGGCGATGCAGCTCCAGGTCTCCGATTCGAGGTCCTTGCGGACCTTCTCCCGGAAACCCGAGGCCTCGATCTGTCCCGCCACGAGGCGCGCGAGCTCGCCCCACTGCTCGGCCCGGACCGGGTCCTCCGTCCAGATCGCACGGCTCCGCTCCAGCAGGTGCTCGGCCAGGCCCCAGCTGTGGAACCGGGCCGTGTTCCGGATCCGGAGTGCCTGCTGGTTCGGAAGCAACCCGTCGAGCTCCGCCAGCAGAGCGGGTGCGGCCGCCCGCTCACGGTCCAGTTGCGAGCTCTCCTCGGCCAGCGTCGCGAAGACGGAGTCGAGGGCGCCGTCATACGAGCCGAGGTCGTACTCCACGCCGCCCGTGTGTCCGGCGAGCATCCGCTCGGCATAGAACGAGCGGCCGGCGTTCGGCAGTCGCGCGAGGAGACCCCGGCACCGGTCGCACACCTCGAGGTGTTCGACGATCCCGGACAGCTCGCGGGCCTCGTCTCCGGCGTCCGCGACGCGGACGAGGGTTTCGATGTCGACGTGCAGGCTAGTCATGGCTCACAGCTCGCTTCCTGAGCTTCCAGCCGATCACTGGCGACGGCTCCTCTCGTACTGAAACGAATCCTGGCCGCAGATGTTTCCTCCGTGTCTCGGATCAACCGTCCGGATCCGGATCCGGCCCCGAGTCCGTGGTCGCCCCGGGACCGCCTCCCAACGGGTCGCTCGGGTCGGTCGGGTCGAGGGCGATCGGCCCCAGCGTCGCATCGTAGGTGGCATCGTACGCGGATTCGAACCATCCGCCCACCTCGGCCATGAGATTCTGGACGAGCTGGTCGATCGAAGCGAAGAAGCCCTGGGGCTCCTCCCGGTCCCAACCGCGGTCCGCCATCGCCGCCGGCGCCGCGAGCAGGCCGACCACGAGGGCCAGGCCCACGACTCGACGAATCACGTTTGTCCTCCTCATGGTATCTCACTCCTTCCAGCAGTCCGTCCACGATCAGCAGGATCGTGAGCGGCCGCTTCAACTACCTTCGGTGCGCCAAACCCGGGAAACGTGACGCCCCGGGGACCCTTCGGGGACAATTTTGTCTCCGGCGAGACGACCGGATGTCGTATTATAATATTCGGATCTTTCTATAGGGGCCGCCGAGACCTCGCCGCTCGGCGACTCAACCGTTCCGTTCACGCTCCCGCCGGCGCTCCAGAAGCGACAGGAAGGCGGGAAGCAGGGTGATCGCCACCAGGGCCGTGCCGAGCGCGCCGAGGATCGCCACGTACCCCGTGGAACGCAACCCCGGATAGCGCGAGGTGGCGAGCGAGCCGAACCCGACCACCGTGGAGAGTGCCGCCACCACGATCGCCTTGCCGGTCTCCGCCAGCCCCCCGTGCAGCCGGTCCGGATCGCCGTTGCCCCCGGATTCGCGGTAGCGATGGACCGCGTGGATCCCGTAGTCGACGCCGATGCCGATGATCATGGTGGTGACGAAGACGTTCATGAAGTTCATCTTCAGGTCGAGCGCCGCCATCCCGCCGAGCATCCAGAGGATGCCCACGAGCAGCGGGGTCAGCGAGAGCAGGGCGTCCCGCAGGCGCCCGAAGTCGATCCACAGGAGCACCGCGACCAGCAGGAACCCCAGCACCGCGGCCACGACGGCGTCCCTGCGCACCCGCTCCCGCATCCTCTGGTTGACCACGTTGGGCCCCGTGAGCACCACGTCCGGACCCAGCTCCTCCGCCAGCTCCACCGCCTGGGGCGGCGGCTCGCGGCGCCACTTGTTGTGCGGCGGGTAGAGATAGACCACGCTCACCCAGCCGTCCGTCCGGTCGCCGCCCCGGACCCACTCGTCCACCACCTCGTCCCCGTCCGCGGGCGGCGGGACCCGCTGCAGGTAGCGCTCCAGGAGCTGCCCGGTCTGCACCCGCTCGCCGAAGCCGTCGATCGACAGGGGCTCGTCGACGCGGAGAGCCTGCTCGAACAGCTCGAGACCGCGGCGGAACGGCTCGACCCGCATGCCCTCTTCAGCCAGGGCCTCCCGGAAATCCTCCACGATCCGCTCCGGATCGAGCAGGCCGGACTCGCGGCCTCGCTCCAGCCACTCCAGGGCCCGGCGCTGTCGTTGCGGGGGTGGGATGAGCGACGTGAGCCCCGAGTAGCCCAGGATCACTTCGTCGTCCGCCAGCCTCTGCGCCCCTTCGACGGCGCGCTCCGAGCGCTCGAACACTTCGTCGAGGGTGTCCCCCCGGACCATCAGCATCATGGCGTCGAAGCCGGAGTCGAAGTGCTCGGCCACCTCGGCGCCGACCTCGATCCCCCGGTTCCCCTTCTCCGGGCGCATGGACTCCATCCCCTCCTCGAACTCGAGCCCGAGGGCGCCCCAGACCGCGACGGCGGTCAGGGCGAGGCCGATGGCGAGCGCGGCCCAGGGATGGTCGGTCGAGCCGCGCATCAGCGGCCCGGTCCCGAAGCTGTGCAGGTAGAGGTTGGGCCGGGTGTCGCGCCGGAGGTGACGGTGCTCGCCCCACGAGATCAGGGCGGGGAGCAGCACCAGCACGGCGATCATGCAGAACAGGATGCCGGTCCCGGTCAGGAGGCCCATCTGGCGCAGGCCGGTGAAGTCGGTCACCAGGAAGGCGAAGAAGGTGGCGGCGGTCGTCACCGCCCCCACCACCACGGCCCGCCCGGAGGTCCGGGCCATGACCGCCAGCGCCGGCTCCATCGGCTTGCCCCGCCGCCGCTCTTCCACGTAGCGACCGTAGGAGACGATCACGAAATCGATCCCGAGGCCGATGAGCAGGGCCGCGGTACCGCTGGTGGCCGACGAGAGCGATCCGACCGTGACCGCCGAGAAGCCGAAGGTGAGGATCAACCCTCCGGCCAGGGGGAGCGTGGCGTAGAGCAGCGGCCCGAGCCGATGGAACGCCAGCAGGAACAGGACCAGCACCAGGGCGGTGGAGGTGAGGATGTTGCGCACCATGTCGCCCCGGATCAGATTGTAGTCGTCCAGGGCGGTGAGGTAGGAGCCGCCGAGAGCGATCTCCGGCGCCGGCAGCGGCCCCCCCTCGAGGTCGGCGCCGGAGATCTCGTCCCATTCGGCGAGGGTGGCGTCGACCTCGGCCTGCACCGCATCGACCAGCCGCACGTCGAACTCCGTGTCCTGGGGCGGCAGGATGGGCCGGGCGAGGAGGAGCAGCAGCCGGTGATCCTTCGACAGGTAGTACCCGGAGGTCCAGTCGACGGCCAGCTCGCCCCGGGTGGCCTGCATGCGGTCGAGGAAGATCTCCGCCAGCCCGAACGGGTCCAGCTTGATCAGCTCCTTGAGCGCCACGCTCTGGGGAGTGGTCAACGAGCGCCGCAGCTCGCGTGCGCGCTGGCGGATCCCTTCCGGCTCCAGGCGCCGCTCGAGCGTCGCGCGCGCCTCGTCGTCGAGGAACAGCATCGACTGGGGATAGACCTCCTCGATCAGCTCCTCGGGCGCTCCGATCGTGTAGTCCAGCCGCTCGATCTCGTCGAGCCGCTCGAGGCGGGACCCCAGGCGCTCCACCAGCAAGCCGTACGGCTCCGGCACCTCGCCCTCGGGCACCCTCACCACCACGAGCAGGTAGTCGGTCCCCCCGAACCGCTCCATGGCCTCGAGGAAGTGGGTGATCTTCGGGTCCTCCTTGGGCAGGAGGTTGAGGATGTCGGTGTCGAGGTGGATCCGCGTGGTCAGCATGCCGGCGACCGCGGCGAGCAGCAGGGTCACGACAAACACGGCCCGATAGCGGCGGGCACTGGCGAGGGCGATGTTCTCGAGGAATTGGAAGCTCATGGGGACAGCAGGACGGTGGGTTCGAGACGGACGGTCGAAGGGCTCGAGGCTCGGACTTCAGGGTGCCGGGGTCGGCCTCTCCCGTTCCAGCACCAGGCGCCCGTAGCGCAGGAAGTAGTCGATCCAGGAGACCACGCTGATGGTCAGCGCGGCCCAGAGCACCGTGGGCACCAGCCACTCGGGAGCCTCCGCCCCCAGGTCCACCAGGCGCTCGTGGATGATGCACACGGCCACGGCCACCGTGTGGATCGCGGTCTTCGCCTTGCCGGAGAAGTCGGCGGCGATCACGACGTTGTCGGAGGCGGCGAAGCTCCGCAGCGCCGAGACCGCGAACTCCCGGGCCACGATCACCACGACCATCCAGGCCGGAGCCACGTCCAGGTCCACCAGGGAGATGAACGCGGCCGACATCAGGATCTTGTCGGCGGCGGGGTCCAGCAGCTTGCCGAGCCGGGTGATCTTGCGTTGACGCCGCGCCAGGTAGCCGTCCAGCACGTCGGTGGCGGCGGCCACCAGGAACACCGCCAGGGCCACGTACTCCTTGCCCTCGAACTCGGTCAGCAGGGCGACCACCAGCAAGGGGACGAGCAGGATGCGGAAGAGGGTGAGGAGATTCGGGACGTTGACCATGATGCGCTCGCTCGGGTACCGGCCGGGCATTGTACGCCACCCGGAGCCTGATCGCAGAACGATCCTCCGGAGCATCCCCACGACCCCTCCGGAGGTCGCAGGAGATCGCGACGGCTCGAGGTCCAGCTTCGCCGCCTCTACTGGACGTTGGTCAGGTGGGGTCGGCCCCCGGTCTCCCGCCAGCGGATCGGGCGGCTCGGAGGAGCCGTCCCCGAGGCCTGCCGCGACCGCATGCGGACGGCGGGGACCACCGCCGGGGCGGCGCTCCCCCGCCACAGCCGGAGGACCCGGCGGACGTACGCGACCGTCTCCGGATAGGGCGGCACACCGCCGTAGCGCGCCACCGTCCGCGGGCCGGCATTGTACGCCGCCAGGGCGAGCACCACGTCGCCGTCGAACCGGTCGAGCATCCGGCGCAGATAGGCGGTCCCCGCGCGGACGTTCTCGCC
>JASFUJ010000116.1:0-7647 GCA_050050355.1 Acidobacteriota bacterium | reverse complement strand
TCGACAGCGCCAGGGCGAGCCACAGGCTGCCCCGGCTGCGCTCCCACTCCTCGTTCTGACCGGTGATGTAGAAGGCCATGTCATCCGGCCACTCGATGCGCGACGACAGGCGCCGGTCGATGGCCGAGACCGCGCCGCCCAGGGAGACGCTCCCCAGGTTGGCGCCCACCACCGCCACCCGCTGGCCGTCGATCCGCCGCACCTCGCTCGGCCCCTCCCCCAGGCTCACGGTCGCCACCGCGCCCAGCGGGATCGGCCGGTCGGCCCCCGGATTGACCACCATCTCCTCCACGTCCCGGACCGTCTCCCGGTCCTCCTCTTCCAGCCGGACCACGATCGGGATCCGCCGGTCGACCCGGTTGAAGCGGGTCGCCTCGAAGCCCTGGACCTGGTTGCGCACCAGCTCGGCCACCTCCAGGAGATCCAGGTCGTAGCGCCGGAGCCGCTCCCGATCGTAGACGATCTGGACCTCCGGGGCGCCGCTCTTGAGCGTCGCCTCCACGTCGGCCAGCTCCGGCATGGCCTCCATCTCCCGCCGCACGCGGCCGGCCATCTCCTTGAGCCGGGGCAGATCGTCGCCGTGGACCTCCACCTCGATGGGAGTCTTGGACGAGAACAGCACCGGGCGGGTGACCCGGGCCTCGGCGTCCGGCACCCGGGCGAGGCGCCGGCGGATCTCCTCGACCACCTGCTCCTCGATCTGCGGGTCGGAGGTGGCCAGCAGCACCTTGAACCGGGCGCTGTGCTCGCCTTCGTCCGAGCGCCGGGTGTTGGCGGCGTCGAAGCCGAAGGTGACCAGGAGGGAGTCGATGTGGTCCACCTGGGAGCGGATCGCCTCCGCCACCGGCGCCAGGATCTCCTCGGTCTGCTCCACCGGGGTACCGACGGGCAGGGAGACCTCGAAGGTGAGCTCCCCCTGGTGGACCTCGGGCAGGAGCTCGGTCCCGAGGCCGACGAACAGCCAGCCGGTGAAGGCGAGGATGCCGACGGTGAGGAGCACCACGAAGCCGGAATGGGCCAGCGCCGCCCGGCCCCAGCGGGGGTAGGAGCGCTGGAGCCCGGAGATGGCCGCTTCGGTGACCTTGAGAGCGGGGGTCAGCACGAGCTCGATCCCTCGACCCAGCGGCCGTACCACGACGATCCACAACCGGGTCGCGACCATCACCATGGTCAGCAGCAGCGACCCGATCAGGTCGAGCAGCAACCCGATCACCAGGGCAGCCAGAAGGTACGCGGGTGCGACCAGGGTGAGCTTCCCCCACCACGGCAACCTCCGGAGATCGCCGACGAAGCGGTGCCAGGAGGAGAACCGGAAGAGGCGCATCCGGCCTCCGCCCTCTCCCTCACCCCGGGAGAGCCGCTCCAGGTCCACTCCCTTGCGGCTCGCCAGCATCGGGATGAAGAAGACCGCCACCACCAGGGACGCCAGCAGCGAGATCACCACCGCGAGGCCCAGGTCGCCGAACGCCTGCCCGGCGATCCCCTCCACGAACACCATCGGGAAGAAGACGGCGATCGACGTCAGGGTCGAGGCGGTCACGGCGCCGCGCACCTCGGCGGTGCCGCGCACGGCGGCGGTCTCCACGTCGTCCCCCTCTTCGCGGCGGCGGAAGATGGACTCGAGCACGACGATCGAGGAGTCCACCAGCATGCCGACCCCCAGCGCGAGGCCCCCCAGCGACATGATGTTGAGCGACACGCCGAACAGGTGGAGCGGGGCGAAGGTCACGGCCAGGGAGATCGGGATGGCGAGGGCGATGATCGCCGTCGAGCGACCGTTGCGCAGGAAGAGGAAGAGCACGACCACCGCCAGCAGGCCGCCGAAGAGGGCCGCGTTGCGGACCTCCTGGATCGACCCCTCGATGAACACCGAGCGGTCGGCCACCACCTGCAGGCGCACCCCCTCGCCGTCGAACAGGCGCTGGGCGAGGCCCCCGCCCTCCCGCCCCGGACCGCCCGGCCCGCCGCGCCCGGGGCCTCGCGCGGAGCCGGAGGCGCGCTCCCCGCCCGCCTCGGCCCCCCTGCCCTCGGCGCCCGGCTCCCGGATCGTCCCGACCGCCGTCTTCACCCGCTCGGCCAGGGAGACGATGTTGGCGTCCGCCTCCTTGTAGACGTCGAGCTGGACGCTCTCGGCGCCGTCGGTCCGGGTGACGATCTGGCGGTCCTTCTGGGAGCGCACCACCCGCCCCAGGTCGCGCACCCGGACGTCGCGCCGCCCCGCGCCGTCCGGGTCCGGGCGGCTGGCGATGATCGTGTTGCCGATCTGATCCAGGTTCTCGTACTCGTTCAGCGTGCGCACCATGTACTCGGTGCGCCCCTCCTCGATCGTGCCGCCGGCCACGTTGACGTTCTCCTGGCGCAGCCGGGCGATCACCAGGGAGGGGGAGATCCCGGTGCGGCGGAGCCTCTCCTCCTCGAGCAGCACGTGGATCTCCTCTTCGAGGCCGCCGCGCACCCGGACCGCGGCCACGCCCTTGACCGGCTCCAGGGCCCGCTTGACCTGGAGCTCGGCGATGCGGCGCAGCCGCCGGAGGCCCTCCTCCCCCTCGAACCGCCCGCCGCTCTGCGCCGCGCCGGACCCGGCCCCGGAAAGGGACAGCTCCATGACCGGGTCGAGGGAGGGATCGTAGTGGAGGATCAGCGGTTGCTCCGCCTGCTCCGGCAGGAGCACCAGGTCGAGGCGCTCCAGGGTGTCCTGGGTCGCCTCCGAGAGGTCGGCGTCCCAGGCGAACTCGAGGATCACGTCCGACAGGCCGGCCCGCGAGACCGAGGAGATCCGGCGCAGGCCGCCGACCACGCCGAGCTGCTCTTCGATCGGGCGGGAAACGTCGTTCTCCACCTCCTCGGGAGCCGCCCCCGGGTACTCGGTGCGCACCGTGAGCGTCGGGTAGGTGAGCTCCGGCATGAGCGTCACCGGCAGCCGAACCAGGGAGAAGGCGCCGAAGACCACCGCCGCCACGAAGACCATCAGGACGGCGACCGGCCGGGAGGTGGCGAAACTGGAAAGGCGCTCCCTCACCGGGCCGGCTCCGGTGCCGCGTCGGTCTCCCTCGAGGCGCCGGCCACCGGCAGCACGCGGACGCGGGCACCGTCCTTGAGGCCGGTCTGCCCGGCGATCACCAGCCGGTCTCCGGCCTCCAGCGTGAAGCCCGCGGGCTCCACGTGGTTCTTGTCCTCGAGCAGAGGCCGGAGGCTGATCCGCTCCACCGTCGGGCCGTCCGCCAGGCGGTAGACGAAGATCTGATCCTGGTCGTACACCAGCGCCTTCTTGGGCACCAGGAGCGCCCGCTCGTGGGTCTCGGTCACCAGCGCCACGTCCACGTAGAGGCCGGGGCGCAGACCCTGCCAGTCCGGGATGCCCACGGTCACCTTGATGGTGCCGCTCTGCGGGTCGACGATCGGCGCCAGGCGCACCACCTCGCCCCGGTACTCGGCGCCGCCCAGGGCCGGAACCGCGATGCGGGCCGGCAGGCCGACCTCCAGGCGCCGAAGCTCCTTCTCCGGAGCGTAGACCCGCGCCACCAGGGTGTCGAAGTCCACGATGTCGAACAGGTGCTGGTTGACGGTGATGGTGTCCCCCAGGTTGACCAGGCGGCGGGTCACGGTGCCCCGGATCGGCGCCCGCACCTCGGTGTAGGAGAGCTGGCGCTCGGCCTCCTCGAGCTGCAGCTCGAGCTGGCGCAGCTCGTAGGTGGCCTGGTTGAAGTCCTGCTCGGGGATCAGGGCGTCCTCGTAGAGCCGCTTCTGGCGTTCGTACTCGCGGCGGGCCTCGGCGAGCTGGCCCTCCACCTTGGCCACCTGGAGGCGCTGCTCGTCGTCCTGGAGGCGCAGGAGGAGCTGGCCTCTGGAGACCCGGTCCCCCTCCTCCACCAGGAGCTCGAGCACCTGGCGGGAGGCCTGGGAGTACACGCCGACCGACTGCTCGGCCTCCAGGTTGGTGGAGAACCGGAGGACGGCCTCGATCGGGCCGCGCTCCAGGCCGGCCACCTCGACGGGTACGGTGTCGTCGTCCTCTTCGGCGCCGGCCTCCTCGGCGGCCGCGGCCTCCCGGCCGACCGAGGGCTCCTCGCTGGCCTGGGTGTCGCCGGCGGTACAGCCCATCTGCAGCCAGCCCAGAAGTCCGAGGACGACGAGCGCCGCGAGACGCGGAGCGAGTGGGCGAATCCACCCGGTGTTGACGAACGGGATGCTGCGGAAAGAGTCCTTCAAAGCCATCTCCTGGCGGGATCGTCGGAAAGCGAGCCTCGGGGAGGATAGGGTGTCCCCCTCCTGCCCCTTCGAACGCGAATCGCCTGCCATTTATTACGGATGGCGGCCCCGGAAGTTCACGGGGCCTCTTCACGGAGTCTCTGCACGAAGTCTCGGGAGGGCGGGCGTTTGATCTACACTCTTGCGCACGGGGCGGCCCGGCCGTCCGCGACCACCGCAGGAGAACTCCGATGACCCCAGCACTCCCCCGCACCGGAGCGGCCGCCCTCGTCGCCGGGTGGCTCCTCCCGGCGCTCCTCGGCCTGAGCTGCTCCGTGCTACGGGTGGATGCGCCCGGCCCGCCCGACACGGCCGAGGACGTGCTCGCGGCGCCCATGGGGCGACAGGTGGAGGTTCCCGCCGCATGGCGCGCCGGAGAGGCGTCGTCCGGAGAGGCGGTGGAGGGCCCGGCCCCCTGGTGGCGGAGCTTCGGCGACCCGACGCTGACGGCGCTGATCGAGGAGAGCCTGGAGGGCAGCTTCGACCTGGCGGCGGCGGCGGCGCGGGTCGAGGCCGCGCAAGCCCGGGGCCGCGTCGCCGGCGCCCCGCTCCTGCCGCAGGCGGACGGCTCGTTCACCGGCTCGCGCACCCGACGCAACTTCATCGGTTTCCCCATCCCCGGCGGCGAGGAGCGGGTGCTCACCTCCCTCAACACGACCTGGGGCCTGTCCCTCAACCTGAGCTGGGAGGTGGACCTCTGGGGCCGGCTCCGCGCCGGTCGGGACGCGCTGACCCGGGACCTGGAAGCCGCCCGGGGGGATCTCGCCGGAGCAGCCCTCTCGCTCTCGGGCCAGACGGCCAAGACCTACTTCGCCGTGCTCGAGGCCCGCGAGCAGGTGGCCCTCGCCCGGGCGACGGCCGAGAACCGCCGGCGCACCACCGAGCGGATCCGGCGGCGCTTCGAGGCCGGCCTCCGCAACGCCCTCGACCTGCGCCTGGCGCGCTCCGAGGCGGCTTCGGCCGAGAGCGTCCTCGACGGGCGGCTCCAGGCTCTCGACGCGGCCGAGCGGCAGCTCGAGGTGCTGCTGGCACGCTATCCGGGGCGCGCACTGGAGAGCCTGCCGGACCAGCTCCCCCGGGCCCTGCGCGACGGCCCCGCACCGGTGCCGGCCGGCCTGCCGGCGGAGATCATCTCCCGCCGGCCGGACCTGGCCGCCGCCGAATCGCGCCTGGCCGCCGCCGGGTTCCGGGTGGCCGAGGCCCGCGCGGCGCTCTACCCCGGGATCCGGCTCACCGGCTCCGCGGGCCGCTCCAGCGAGGACGTGGAGGACCTGCTGGACGGTGACTTCGGCGTCTGGTCGATCGCCGGCAGCCTGCTCCAGCCGCTCTTTCAGGGCGGCAGGCTGCGGGCGAACGTCGACCTCTCGCGGGCGAGCTTCGAAGAGGCCACGGCGCTCTACGCCGGCGCCGTTCTCCGGGCGTTCCGGGAGGTGGAGACGGCGCTGGCCGCCGAGGGCTTCCTGGTGCGCCAGGCGGGCGCCCTGGCGCGGGCCGCCGAGGAAGCGCGCCGGGCCCGGGACCTGGCCGAGGAGCGCTACCGGATGGGATTGACCGACTACCTCACCGTGCTCGAGGCCCAGCGCAGGGCGTACGACGCGGACAGCCGGCTGCTCCAGGCGGAGCGGCGGCGGCTGGACGCGCGGGTCGACCTGGTGCTGGCCCTGGGCGGTGGATACCACTCCGAACGCCCCTCGCCCTCGTCCGGGGACGCCGACCCCGACCATCGCCTCCCTCTCCCCGACCGGGGAGAGGACGCCGACCCCGACCATCGCCTCCCTCTCCCCGATCGGGGAGAGGGCCGGGGTGAGGGGACGTGAGCGAGGTGAAACGCAAACCGTCATGAACAACACACTGAAGATCGTCCTCCCCCTTCTCGTCCTCGCCGCCGGCGCCCTGGGCGCCGTCCTGCTGGTCAAGGCGGCGCCCGAGGCCGAGACCATCGAGCCGACCACGCCGCCGCCCCTGGTGCGGGTGATCGAGGCCGAGCGCCGGGACCTGCGCCTGGACGTCAGCGCCCAGGGCACGGTCGCCCCGCGCACCGAGGCCACCCTGGTGGCCCAGGTCGCCGGGCGGATCGTCCGGATCTCCCCGGCCTTCGCCGAGGGCGGCGCCTTCCGGGCGGGCGAGGTCCTGGTGCACATCGACCCGACGGACTACGAGCTGGCCGTCGCCCAGGCCGAGGCCCGGGTGGCCCAGGCGGAGACCGCCCTCGCCCGCGAGCGGGCCGAGGCGGCGGTGGCCCGGGAGGAGTGGGAGGAGCTCCGGGAGCCGGGAGACGGGACCAGGCCGAACCCCCTGGCGCTCCGGGAGCCCCAGCTCGCCGAGGCCCGAGCGGCCGTGGCGTCGGCCCGGGCCCAGCTCGAGCAGGCGCGGGTGAACCTGGAGCGGACGACGGTCGAGGCCCCGTTCGACGGCCGGGTGCGCGAGAAGCAGGCGGACGTGGGCCAATCGGTCACCCCCGGCACGCCGCTCGGCCGGGTGTTCGCCAGCGACTACGCCGAGGTGCGCCTGCCGGTGCCGGTGGCCGAGCTGGCCTACCTGGACGTCGACCTGACCGGCGCCATGGAGGACGGGCCGGAGACGCTGCTCGCCGCGGACCTGGCCGGTGAGCGCCGGACCTGGCCCGCGCGCATCGTGCGCACCGCCGGCGCCGTCGACGCCGACACCCGGATGCTGGCCCTGGTGGCACGGGTCGACCGGCCCTACGGGGAGAAGCCGGGGGAGAAGCCGGGCGAGGCGAAACACGCCGTCGCCGCGCCCCTGCCGATGGGCCTGTTCGTGGAGGCCACCATCGCCGGCCGGCGGGCCGAGGGGGTGATCGTCCTGCCGCGGTCCGCCCTCCGGGACGGGCTGGGCGGGCTCGAAGGGCCGGACCTCGGTGATCCGGGCGACCGCCGAAGGCAGGGCTCCGGGCGAGTCCTGGTGGTGGAGCCCGGAGCGGGCGGAGAAGACGGCAGCGGACCCGACCGGCTCCGCTTCCGCGAGGTCCGGCTGCTCCGCCTGAGCGGCGACCGGGCGGTGGTCTCGGGCGGGCTCGAGGAAGGCGAGCGCATCGTCGTCTCGCCGCTGGAGACACCGGTCGACGGGATGGCCGTCCGGGTGGCCGGGGACGGCGCGCAGCGGAAGGGCGCGCGATGAACCGCACGATCGCCTGGTTCGCCGAGAACCGCGTCGCCGCCAACCTGCTCATGGTGCTGATCCTGGGCGGCGGCGTCCTGACCCTGTTCACCCTCCGGCAGGAGGTCTTCCCCGAGGTCTCCTCCGACGTGGTTTCGGTGACGGTGCCCTACCCCGGGGCGGCGCCCGAGGAGGTCGAGGACGGGGTGGTCACCCGCGTCGAGGACGCCATCGAAGGCATCGAGGGGATCCAGGAGGTCACCTCCACCGCCTCCGAGGGGC
>JASFUJ010000115.1:0-7717 GCA_050050355.1 Acidobacteriota bacterium | reverse complement strand
TCCGGCATCGGCGGGTTGGCCTGCCGGTGCGCGAGGAGCAGCTCGGCGGCGATCAGCAGCGCCACGGCCGGCCCGGTCCAGCGCCTCCCCGCTCCGGCGATCAACACCACCGCCCCCAGGGCGGCGAAGCGCAGGTGCCAGTGCACCCATCCCCACCGCAGGACGTCGAGGGTCTCGGGAGCGGCCGGGTGGCGGAAGGCCGTGTAGGCCCAGGCGTGGAGCAGCGCGAGCGCCAGGGCGGCCGCGGCGGGGCCGACCCAGCGGAGCCACCGGGGGAGGCCGCCGCGCCGGAAGCGCTCCAGGGTCCCGGCGGCGGCGAGCACGAGCCCCAGGTCGACGATCAGCGCCAGGCGGCCGGGGGCCCCCGGCACCGGAACCAGGCCGGCGAAGCCCGCGGGGAGGGCCGTCACGGCTCCCGCCGCCGCCGCCAGGCCGAGGCCGAGCAGCTCGTGGTCCACGGGGCGGCCCGGGCCTCGCCGTCCCGCCAGCCATCCCGGGAGGGCCAGCAGGGCGGCGAGGAGCGTGACCGTGCCCACGAACCCCGCCGCGTCCTCGTTCGTGTTGCGCAACCCCCAGTAGTGGACGAACCGGCTGTTGCCGAGGGCGTTCGGCGCCGCGGCCTGCAGCAGGCGGGTGGCCGGGTGGCGGCCCGAGTCCTGGCCGGAGCCCCGACCGGAGCCCGCCCCGGCGTCCGGTCCCACGTCCGATCCCACGTCCGATCCCGGGCCGGGACCGGCCTCCGTCAGCCGCTCCCACCGCAGGGTGTGGGGCAGCATCTCGCCGAACGCCACCAGCGCCGGCGCGGCGAGCGCGAACGCCAGGACCAGGGCCGCCGCGACGCGGCCGGCCCAGGCGAGCCGCCGTCCCCGGCGCCGGCGGACCAGTCGCGCCCCGGCGAACAGGCCCGTCACCAGCAGGGCGTAGACGATGGACTCCGGGTGTCCCGCCAGGAGCAGGGCCGCGAGCGCGAGGACGAGGAGCGCCCAGTCCCGGGGCGGCGCTCCCGCGGATACTCCTGCCGGGGCGGCCCGGTCGTCCCGCCGATCGGTCCGCACCAGGGAGTAGAGCACCGCGGGGAGCAGCGCGGCCGTGTTGGCCAGCGGCCACCCGACCCAGAGCTGGAGGAACCCCCCCAGCCCGAAGGCCAGCCCCCCGGCCGCCGCCGGGCCGCGGCCCGCCCCGAGCCGTCGCAGCAGCAGGAAGGTGAACACCAGCGCCAGGAAGGTGCGGAGCGCCGCGATTCCGGCCGGACCGCGGATCGCCGGCAGCGGACCCTCGCCGAGCGCGGTGACCGGCTGGAGCGCCTGAGCCTGCGGATCGGCCAGCAACGGCAGCCCGCCGCCGATCCGCGGGCTGAGCAGCGGCCATGCTCCCTCGGCGACCGCCCGCCGGACCTCCCGCCGCGCCGGGTGGACGAGGTAGAGGAGGTCTCCCTGCACCGGGTTTCCGTGGGGCTCCGTCGGCGCCAGCTCCCGGAACGGCACGTGGCCCCGCAGGTTGTCCAGAGGCAGCAGCGCCGCGCCTCCGAACAGGGCCTCGCCGTACAGCAGAACGACCGCGAGCCCGAACAGGGCGGCGACCCGGGCCGGCACCCGGTCGTACCAGCGAGCGAGGGCGACCAGCAGCAGCACGGCGAGCGTCGCCACCCACGCGCCGGGGAGGAGGCCGGCTGCCAGATCGACCGCGGACTCGGTCCAGATCGGGGGTTCCACGAGGCGGAGTCTACCCCCCGCCGATTTGACCTCCTGGCGGGGCGTGGGTTAGAAAGTGAGGTCTGGGCTGTATGGGCCCCCACCCCACTCCGACGAATCCACAGCCTCAGGACGGGATCATGAAACGGACGCTCAGCCTTTCGACGTGCCTACTGCTGGCCCTCTCCTTCATCCGCTGCGGCGGTCAGGAGACGGTTCCGGTCGGAGCCGTGCTGCCTCTGTCCGGTGAGTTCGCCATCTACGGAGAGCCGATCCGCAAGGGGATCGACCTCGCCTTCGAGGAGATCCAGGCGCGCGACGACTACCCCTTCCAGCTCGAGCTCGACGTCAAGGACTCCCAGGGGGATCCGGAGCGGGCGGCCGAGCTGCTGCAGCAGGCCTACGACGCGGGCAGCCCCGCGGTCATCGGCGGGGTCACGACCCAGGAAGCCATCGAGATGGTCTCGGTCGCCGACCGGCGGGACCGGGTGCTGCTGTCGCCGTCGGCGTCGAGCCCGCGGCTCTCCGGCATCTCCACCAACTTCTTCCGGGTCTTCCCCTCCGACTTCCTCGAGGGGACGAAGATGGGGCACTTCGCCCGCGAGACCCTGAACGTGGAGACCGCGGTCATCGCCGCGTCCGAGTCCCCGTACGCCAAGGGGATCCAGCAGGTGTTCCGGCAGGAGCTGGAACGCCGGGGCGGCGAGGTGCTCGACGCCATCGAGTACCCCCGCAACACGTCCGACCTGGGGGGCGTCCTCGACCGCATCATGACCCTCGCGCCCGACGCCGTCTATCTGGCCGATTACGCCGACGGGCTGGTGACCCTCCTCGCCGGGCTCGAGAGCCGCGGCTACGGGGGGAAGATCCTGACCACCTCCTCGATCGCCAGCGCCGAGGTCTTCAACGAGGCCGGTGAGGCCGCGGAGGGGGTGCTCTTCACCCAGTCCAACTACGACGTGGACGCCGAGGACGAGCAGATCCAGCGGTTCGTGCAGGCGTACCGCGAAAAGTACGGCTCCGCCCCCGACCTGTACGCGGCCCACGGCTACGACGCCATGCGGATCTACGCCCGGGCCCTGCGCGAGGGCGGTCGCCGCCCGAGCCAGTTCTGGCAGGGCATGCGGGGGATCAGCGGGTTCCCGGGGGTGACCGGCACCATCCAGTTCGACGAGCAGGGGGATGTGCAGAAGTTCCCCAGGGTCTACGTCATCCAGGAGGGCCAGTTCGTCGACTACGACAAGGTGCTCGAGGAGCGCCGCCGGGCGCTCGAGGAACGCCGCCGAGCGCTGGAGCGCCGGATGCGCGAGCTGGAGCGCCAGCGCCGGGCGCTCGACGAGGGTGGCGGAGAGGGCTGAGCGCAGAGCCCCGCGCAGACCCCCCACATGCTCGAGAGCGCGGTCCGGATCGTTCGGTTTCGAAGCCTGCTGGCGACGCTGACAGCGCGCGAGCTCAAGGCCCGGTACCGGGGGTCGGTCCTCGGCTTCCTGTGGTCGCTGATCAACCCCCTCCTCCTGCTCGGGGTCTACAGCGTGGTCTTCGGCTTCATCCTGACGCCGGGCCGGGGAGCCGGGATCCGCACCGACCCCTACGCCGTGTTCCTGGTGACCGGGCTCTTCCCCTGGATCTGGCTCTCCACCTCGCTGCTCGAGGGCGCCGGCTCCCTGATCGCCAACGCCGGGTTGATCCGCAAGGCGGCCTTCCCGGCCGAGCTCCTGCCCCTGGTGTCGGTGGCGGCGAACCTGGTGCACTTCCTGCTGGCCCTGCCGATCGTCGCCGCCGCGCTGGTGGTGGGGCGGCTCACGGGGCACCCGGTGGCCGGTTGGGGAACGCTCGCCCTGCCGGGGATCGTGCTGCTTCAGCTTCCCCTGATCGCCGGTCTCGCCCTCGGCCTTGCGGCCCTGACCGCCCACTTCAAGGACGTGCGGGACATCCTCACCAACCTGCTGACGCTGCTGTTCTTCGCCACGCCGATCATCTACCCGCTGGACATCATCCCCGCCGAGTGGCTCCGCCTCGGGATCCGGGCGAACCCGCTGGCGCCGTACACCCTGGCGTACCAGGAGTCGCTGTTCTTCGGCCGGGCTCCGGGCCCGGAGCTGTGGCTCCAGATGGCGGTGGTCTCCGCCCTGGCCTGGGTGGCCGGCACCTGGTTGTTCGGCCGGCTGCGGGAGACCGTGGTGGAGGCGGTGTGAGCGGGCCCGAGCCCACCCCGCCGGCGCTGACCGTCGAGGGGTTGACCAAGCTGTACCGGCGGGCCACCCCGGGCGACCAGCTCCGCACCCTCAAGAGCGCCCTGCTCGAGGGCACCCTCACGCGCGGTCTCGCCCCCGAGAAGGCGATCCGGGCCCTCGACGACGTCTCGTTCACGGTGGCCCGGGGCGAGGCGTTCGGCGTGATCGGCGGCAACGGCTCCGGCAAGTCGACCCTGCTCAAGGTGGTCTCGGGGATCCTCAAGCCGTCGGCGGGCCGGGTGACGGTCGACGGCCGGGTGGCGGCGCTGATCGAGCTCGGCGCCGGGTTCCACCCGGAGATCACCGGGTGGGAGAACATCTTCGTCAACGGCGCGATCCTCGGGCTGTCCCGCAGCGAGATCGAGCGCAAGCTCGACGACATCGTCGCGTTCTCCGGTCTCGGCGACTTCCTCGACGAGCCGGTCAAGAACTACTCCTCCGGCATGTACGTGCGGCTCGGCTTCGCCGTGGCCGTCCACACCGACCCGGACGTCCTGCTGGTGGACGAGGTGCTGGCCGTGGGCGACGAAGCGTTCGCCCACCGCTGTCTGCGGCGGATCGAGGAGCTCCTCGCCGAGGGCCGGACCCTGCTCTTCGTCAGCCACGGCCTCGACCTGGTGGAGGAGGTGTGCGACCGGGTGCTCTGGCTCGACGCCGGGTGCCCGCGGCTGATCGGCGCTCCCCGGCGGGTGATCGACGCGTACCGCCAGTCGGTGGCCGAAGAAGAGGGCCGGGGACACCGGCAGGCCAAGGACGAAGCGGACCGGGGCCGGGAGGGCGCGGACGCCGAAGGCGAGGTGCTGCGCTGGGGCTCGCGGCGCGCCGAGATCGTCGCCGCCCGGCTCGTGGCGGGACCACCGGAGGGCGCCGAAGAGCGCTACCACGTGGACTCCGGGGAGGCGGTCGCCTTCGAGCTCGACGTCCGGGCGGGCGAGCTCCTGGAGGACTTCGTCTTCGGCGTGGCCGTCGCGACTCCCCGCGGGACCGAGGTCTGGGGCACCAACACCGACCTGGCCGGCATCGAGGCGCGCCGGCTCGAGGGCAGCGCCCGGGTGCGGCTGGTCTGTCCGTCCCTCCGCCTGGCCCCCGGCGAGTACCTGGTGGACGCAGCGGTCCACGCCCGCGACGGGACCCCCTACGACTACCGCCGCAAGGTCTTCGCCTTCACCGTGACCGCCCGGGACCGCGGCGTCGGGGTCTACTTCCCGGAGCACCGGTGGGAGGCCGACGGCGTCGAGTGGGAGCACCTTCCCTGAGCCGGCGCCCGGGTCGGACCGTGAGGTAGGATCGAGGAATGGCACAGCAAAATCCCCCGGCAGGGCAGCAGGAGCTCAACGTCAAGATCGCCGACGAGGAGCTCAAGGGGCGCTACTCGAACCTGCTCCGGGTCACCCACACGCGCGAGGAGTTCGTGCTCGACTTCATCCACCTCATGCCGCCCCAGGGCATCGTCTCGGCGCGCATCGTCACCAGCCCCGGGCACCTCAAGCGGATCATCGGTGCCCTGTCCGACAACCTGGCCCGCTACGAACGGACCCACGGCGTGATCGACGAAGCTCCCGAGCCCGGGCCGGGAGGCGCGGTCAACTAACCCCTCTCACCGTGACGCCGGCTCTCCGCCGCCGTACCCATGTCGCGCTGGCCGCCGCGCTCGCGGGGGTGTGCCTGGGGGGTGGCCTGCTCGTGGCGTGCCGCGGGCCGCGGTACGACCCGCAACTCCCCGGCAGCGCCCGCTCCTGGGTCGAGGGGCCGGTCCGGTGGCTGGTGCTCCCGGAGGAGGCCCGGCGCTTCCGGAGGCTCGACTCGAGCGCCGAGGCCCTGGCCTTCATCGAGGAGTTCTGGCGCCGCCGGGACCCGACGCCGAAGACCCCGGGCAATCCGTTCGCCCAACGCTTCTTCGAGCGGGTCCAGGCCGCCGATCTGCTGTACGACGAGGTCGGGGTGCGCGGCGCGCTCACCGACCGCGGACGGGCGCTGATCCTGCTCGGCTCGCCGTCGATCCTGCGCTACATGCAGCAGCCGGCTCCCGCCTGGGCGGCGGGTGAGGCCAGGGGACGGGTCTCGGTCGGGACCGAGCGGGTCCGCGTCGAGGTCTGGGGGTACGTGCCGGAGGATCTGTCGCCGAGACTGGTCGAGAAGCTCCGCGAGGCGGGTCACGAGCCCCCGCTGGAGATCACCTTCGTCGAAGAGATCCAGCGCACCCGGCTGATCGCGGGGGAGGAGATCCTGGAGGCGACCGCCCTGGCGGCGGTCCGGGAGCCCTGAGGCGGCGGCGACGGTCGGGAATGGTCGGGGTGCCGGCGCGGATTGAAAGGGGCGGAGCCATGTCGAGCACCCAGAGCACCACGGCCCGGGGAACCCGCCCCGGTGGAGCGATCTCCGGCGACCTGCCCGCGGGGCAGGCCATCCCCAGGCTGGTGGACGCCCACGGCGGCCGGCTCTACGGCCTGGGCCTGAAGCTCTGCGGCAACCCGGAGGACGCCGAGGACCTGGTCCAGGAGGTGTTCCTCCTCGCCTACCGCAAGTGGCACCAGTTCGAGGGCCGCTCGGACCCTTCGTCGTGGCTGTACACCATCGGCGCGCGGGCCTGTCAGAGAATGCACCGGCGCCGGTCCGGCGAGCCGTCCCGCATGGAGCCCCTGGCCGACCTTCTGCCGAGCGAGGACGAGGCCGTGCCCGACCCGGAGGCCGAGGGCCCGCTGGACGAGCAGCTCCGGCGCGAGGCGCGGGAGGTGGTGGACCGGGCGCTCGAAACCCTCCCCCCGGACTTCCGCATCGCCCTGGTGCTCAAGGACATCGCCGAGCTGTCGGTGGCGGAGGTGGCCCGAGTGCTGGGGGTCAAGGAGGCAACGGTCAAGACCCGGGTCCACCGGGCGCGGCTCGCCCTGCGCAAGGCCCTGGAGAAAGAGCTGCCCGGGCCGGCCGGGCCGGGGGGCGCGGCCCCGAGGGCGACCGGCGCCCACCCCAGGTCGGTCTGCCTGGACCTGCTGCGGGCCAAGCAGGAAGCCATGGACCGGGGGGAAGAGCTCCCGGTGCCGGACGAGGTGGTCTGCGACCGGTGCCGCGCCCTGTTCGCCAGCCTCGACCTCACCCGCGACCTGTGCCGCGAGGTGGCGGACGGCGAGCTGCCGCCCGAGCTGCGGGAGATGATTCTGCGGTCGGTCGGCTAGGCATCTCCCCCGTCCCCCTTCCTCCCCTCGCGGGGAGGCAGGGGGCGCCACCGCCCGGAGCTCGCGGCGGCTCGAGGCGAAGCTTCACCGGGCGCTCTGACCCAGCTCGAGGACGCGCTGCCACTGGTCCGGCAAGAGCTCCATCACCGACAGGCGGGGCTGTTTGACCAGAGGGTGGCCGTCGAAGGCCGGGTCGGCCTTCAGCTCGGCCAGGGGGACCGGCCGCTCCAGCCGCCGGTCGGCCTCCACGTCGACCACCTGGATCTTCGCGTCGTCCTCCTCCGGGTCCGGATAGGCGTCGGAGGTCACCCGGGCGATCCCCACCACCCGCCGCTGGCCTCCGGTGTGGTAGACAAGGGCTCGGTCGCCCTCTTCCATGTCCCGGAGGAACTTGAGGGCGGCGTAGTTCTTTACCCCGTCCCAGACGGTGCCGGAGGGTTCGTTCTCCAGATCGTCGAAGCTGTAATCGGAAGGTTCGGTCTTGAGCAGCCAGTATCGCATCGGCGGGAGTCTACCGCGCTCCGCCCGACCCGAGTCCCCGACCTGAGTCCCCCACCTGAGTCAAAGGAGAGATCCATGAGCAGGATTCGCACCAGCAGCCACTCCATCCGCCGCATCGCCC
>JASFUJ010000114.1:0-7733 GCA_050050355.1 Acidobacteriota bacterium | reverse complement strand
CCGACCCCGGACCCAGACCATGACCACGACGACGCCAACCCCCGACGCCTTGACCGCGGACGCCCGGCGCCTGCACGGAACCCTCGAGGACCTGATCCGGCTGGTCCAGTTCCGCGACCGGGACCGGATCTGCTGCCACGGGATCTCGGTTTCCCAGTGCTACGCGCTGGAGGCGCTGGCGTCGTCCGGGCCGCTGCGGCTCAACGAGCTCGCCGGCCGTCTCTACCTGGAGAAGAGCACGGCGAGCCGGGTGGTCGACGGCCTGGTGGCCAAGGGGCACGTGGAGCGCGCCCGGCACCCGGAGGACGGCCGGGCGGTGCTCCTCGCGGTGACGGACGGGGGCCGCGCCCTCTACGAGAGGATCGAGGGCGACCTGGTGGCCGAGGTCCGCGCCCTCCTCGCCGACTTCGAGCCGGAGGTCCGCGGCGCCATGACCCGGCTCCTGGGCCGGCTGGTGGAGGCTGCCGCGTCCCGGGTGGAGGTGGACGCGGGCTGCTGTCGCCTGCGCCGGGTGTCTTGAACGGGAAACGAAAGGGTGCTCCCCTTTTTTCGACTAATAGTTGCCAGATACAACGGATTGGAGAGATCACTCATGGAACCGACCGGCACCGACTACTTCGAGCGCGTCGCCCCCGAGTGGGACGCCCTGCGCGCCGAGCTCTTTCCCGACAGCCTGCGGGACCGCGTGATCGCCGCCGCCCGCTGTCGTTCCGGACCGGGAGGGCCTGGCGAGCCCGCCGTGGTCGTCGACCTGGGGGCGGGCAGCGGATTCCTGACCGGGGGCCTCCTCGCCGCCGGCGCCCGGGTGATCGCCGTCGACCCGGCGGAGGCGATGCTGATCGAGCAGCGGCGCAAGTTCCCGGAGGCGGTGGCGAGCCGTCAGCTCCGGCTTCGCCGGGCCGGCGCCGAGGCCATCCCGCTGGCCGACGACTCCGTCGACGCCGTGGTGGCCAACATGGTCCTGCACCACGTGGAGGACCCCGCGGCGGCCATCCGCGAGATCGCCCGGGTGCTCCGGCCCGGCGGCCGGGTGGTGATCTCCGACCTGGACGCCCACGACCACGAGCGCCTGCGCACCGAGCAGCACGACCGCTGGCTCGGCTTCGAGCGCGGCGACGTCCGCGCCTGGCTCCGTGACGCCGGCCTCGAAGCCGCCGGCGTCGCCGACGCCGACGCCACCTGCTGCCTCTGCTCCGGCGGCTCGGAGGATTCCTCGAGGAGAGCGGTCTCGATCAACGTCTTCCTCGCCTCCGCTCGCAAACCGGGCGGCCCGGACGCCGCGTGCGCTCCCGCCGCCTGCACCTGCTGACCACCGACCGGACGAAAGGAGGTGATCGTCGTGAAGCGCTTCTTCATCCCGCGGACCGCGCACTGCTGCGAGGGCGCTTGAAGAGGCTCCCGGGCACGAGCTGAAACTGCCCACCGGGCCTTCCGGCCGGTGTCCCCGGCCGGAAGGCCGTTCCGTGGGCCGCCGCGGGTGTCCGGATCACCCCCCGGCCGGGCTCGCCGGCGCCGCCACGGCCTCCCGCTCCACGACGCCGCGGAGCGCCTCCGGCAGGTGCCGCGAGTGGATGGTGTCGCCCCGGGCCAGGACGAGGGCGTGCTCCAGGGCGTGCTCCAGCTCGCGGACGTTGCCCGGCCAGGAGTGGTGCATGAACGTCCGGAGCACCGAGTCCGAGACCGCGGTCACCTTCTTCCCCAGCCGCTCGCCGAGCTCCGGGAGCAGGTGGTGGACCAGGGGCGCGACGTCCTCGGGACGCTCGCGCAGCGGCGGGACGTGGATCCCGAGCTCTGCGAGCCGGCGGTGGAGGTCCTCCCTGAACAGCCCCTGCGCCACCCTCTGCTCCAGGTCGTGCGTGGTGGTGGCGATCACGCGCACGTCGATCGGGATCCTTCGGGAGCCCCCCATCCGTTCGACCTCCATGGTCTCCAGGGCGGCGAGCACCCGATCCTGAATCCGGAGCGGCATGTCGGCGATCTCCTCGAGGAGCAGGGTGCCGCCTTCGGCGCACTCGAGCCAGCCCGCGCGATCGCGCCGGGCGCCGGGGAAGGCACCCTCGAGGTAGCCGAACAGCTCGCGCTCCAGGACCGCTTCCGAGAGCGCCGAGCAGTCGACCTTCAGCAGCGGGCGGCGGCGACCCGCGGCGTGGAGGGCGGCGGCCACCATCTCCTTGCCGGTGCCGCTCTCGCCCGTGATGAGCACCGTGGACGGTAGCTCGGCGAGGGATTCGAGGGTCGATCGGATACGCCGGATCGCCGGGCTGTCGCCCACCAGCTCGCCGGCCCGGGAGCGGCGCAGGCTCTGCTCCAGGTCTTCCAGGCGGGTCTGGTCGCGGATCACCATCACGCCGCCGGAGGGTCCGCCGTTCCCCCGGAGCAGCGGAGTCGCCTTCACGCTGACCACCTGCTCCGGCCGGCTCCGGGACCGGCACTCCAGGTGGCGCAGCACCACCGGAGGCCGCCCGTCGACGGCCCTGCGCAGGGCGCGCAGGCACTTGCCGCTGCAGTCCAGCAGGTCGTCGCTCAACCGCGTCCCCAGCACGTCCTCCCTGCGGATTCCGCACAGTCGCTCGGCGGCGCCGTTCACCTCCACCACGTCCAGGTGCCGGTCGACGGTGACGATCCCGTCCTCGATGCTCCGGAAGATGGCCTCCAGGTTCACCCGGTAGCGCTCGGCCTCGTCGCGGACGGCCTTGTGGCGCAGGGCGACGTGGGCGGTGTGCAGCAGAGCCTCCTGGCCCACCGGCTTCACCAGGTAGTCGAAGGCGCCCAGCCGCAATGCCGCGGCGGCCGTGTCGACGCTCGGGGCGCCGGTGACGATCACCACCTCGGTGGCCGGCGAGCGCTCCTTGATCTGCTTCATCAGGTCGATGCCGGACGTGCGCTCCAGCAGGATGTCGACGAAGGCCAGGTCCACCTGCCCCCCGTCCACGGCCCGCAGGGCGTTGTCGGGGTCGGCGACCGCCTGGGTCTGGTACCCCGCCTCGTCGAGGAAGAGGGAGAACGTATAGCGGATGCTGTACTCGTCGTCGACGATCAGGATGCGGCCCCGGTCGGTGGCGGGGGCGGGATCGGCCGGCTCGGCGGAATCGGCTGCGCCGGGGAGGTCCTCCGGGCGGTTCTGGCTCATGACGGTTCTCCCATCTCCGCGTGGGGGCGTGCCGGACCGGCGTCCCGGACCTGCGCTTCCGACTCCCGGAAGGCCGGCAGCAGGACGCTCACCCGGGTGTACTCGCCCTCGTCGCTCTCGACCACGAGCCGCCCCCCTTGCTCGGTCACGATGCCGTGGCTGATGCTCAGACCGAGCCCCGTCCCCTTGCCCCGCGGCTTGGTGGTGAAGAAGGGCCGGGTGACCTTGTCCAGCGACTCCCGTGGAATGCCGGGGCCGTTGTCGTGGAACGACAGGCGGAGGAAGGGCGTCTCGTCGAGAGTCTGGCGGTCGGCGGTGATGGTGATCTGCGGATGGTCGGTGGTCGCCCCGTTGCGCCGGTCGAGGGCGTACCGGGAGTTGTTGAGGATGTTGAGGAACACCTGCTGGAGCTGCTGGGGGATGCAGGCGACCCGTGGCAGGTCGTCGGGCGCCTCGATCTCGACGCGGATGCCTTCCTTGCGCAACTGGGCCGCGGTCAGGGTGAGCGTGTCGCGCAGGACCCGCGTCAGGTCGGTCACCTGGTACTCCCGCTGATGGGGGCGGGCGAAGGACAGCAGGTTGACCACGATGTCCGCCACCCGGTGGCCCTCGCGGACGATCTGGTCGGCCACCTCCCGGACGGTGGCCGGATCGCGCTCCCCGGTCGTCAGGATCTGCCCGTAGTTGATGATGCCGTTGATCGGGTTGTTGATCTCGTGGGCGACCCCCGCCGCCAGCTCCCCCAGGGCCGCGAGCTGCTCGCTGCGGATGGCTGCGTCGCGGGCGGCCTTGGTCTGGGTGATGTCCCGGAACGACTCCACGATGCCCAGCAGCGCGCCGTCCTCGTCGAGGAACGGCCTGGCGGTGAGCACACAGGTGCTCTGGCTGCCGTCCCGGCGCCTCTTGTCGACCTCGCATTCGACCTCGTAGGCACCGGCCACGATCCGGTCGAGCGGGCACTGGGGGCTGTGGCAGAGGTCGCCCGCGAACACCTCGTGACAGGGGCTGCCCACCGCCTCCTCGGCGGACACTCCCGAGAGGCGGGCGAAGGTCTGGTTGACCTTCAACACCCGATGGCTCCGGTCGATCAAACGCATCGCCACCGAGGCGGTCTCGAAGATCTGCTTGAGCTCGGCGTGAGCCGATCGCAGGCTCTTCTCGATCCGCTTGCGATGATCGAGACCGCGCTGGGCGTACAGACTGAAGGCGATCAGCAGGGAGGCCACCATGAGGCGCTTCCACATCTCGTGGGGGTCGAGGGTCAGGAACTGGGAGGCGAGCCCGCCGTCCTTGAAGATCACGACGTGGAGCGCCGATTCCAGGAACCAGTACAGGGCGGCCAGGACGATCCCGAACCAGACCAGGGACGGGTGCTCGTCGCCGGTCCAGGCGAACAGTCTGCGCGGGCTGAGGACGTCACGAAGGGCCAAAGAGCCTCCCTTGCCAACCCTACCTATAGCGCGTCCACACTCACCTGTCGCCACCCGCGGGGGTGGCGGGAGGCCGCGGGGCTCCGCGGCCTCCCCAGGGTCCGCTCAGGCCGCCCGCTCGGCGAGCGGGCGCTCGCCCACTCCGCGGAGCGCTCCCGCGGCCCAGCCGCCCGGGCGGACCACCAGCACGGTCGCGAACAGGCCGAGCATGAGAACCGCTCCGGCGGCCGAGAGCGGCAGCATCAGCGCCATCGGCGCCCACTCGCCCCCCGGGCCGATCGGGTAGGTCCCCAGCAGGAAGACCTGGAACGGTGCGGCCACGGCCAGCGGGATCCGCCAGCGCCGGTCGTCCACGGCCCGCAGAGCCACCAGGGCCAGCAGCCAGACCGCGACGCTCGGCACGTAGTCGCCCCAGGCCCCCGGGCTCGCCAGCGACGCCAGGCCGAGGAGCGACAGCCAGAGCACGCCCCGAGCCCAGCGGGAGGAGCCCCGCAGCCGGTGAGCGGCCAGGCCCGCCGCGACCAGCACCAGGAGCCCGAAGATCCGGCCGGCGTGGGCCGCGACCGGCTTGCCCAGGCCGAGCTTCCGCGCCAGTCCGTAGACGCCCTGGTTGTCGGCGACCACCAGGTCGGCCACCACCGGCCACGCCTCGTCGAAGGCGAAGGCGGAGCCGTCGCCCAGGCGCGGCAGGTGCTCGCCCAGGAAGGCGACGAACGGCGCCGGGCCGAAGACGGCCAGGGCGAGGGCGGTCAGGGCGAGGCCCCAGCCGGCGGTCCACGCGAGCTCGCGGAAGCGCCTGCGCACCAGGAGCGGCACCAGCAGCACGGCGGGGAACATCTTGGCCAGGATCGCCGCCGCCAGCAGGAACCCGCCCCCGGCCCGGCGGCCCGCCGCGAACGCCAGCATCCCGCCGACGGCGAGGATCACGGCGGCCAGGTGGAACTGGCCGTACTGGAAGTTGTAGAGCACCGGGAACGAGGCCAGCACCGCCGGCGCCAGCCAGAGGGCGAGCCCCCCGGCCCGGCCGCCGATCCACAGGGCCAGGACGGTGAAGACGGCGGCGAAGAGGGTCACCTGGAGCGCCAGCCAGACGGTGCGCATGGTCGTGAAGTCGTCGGTCAGGGCGAGCGCGGCGCGGGGCAGGAGGAGGAACTGGGGCGGATACTGGTACGGATCCTCCACCGCCATCCCCTCGACCGCGGTGGCCGGCTCCGCCTCCGGGTTCAGCCCCGGGTAGTGGGCCGGGTCGTAGACGTCCTCCGCTCCGCGGGCGGCCAGCTCGGCGCCGTAGACGTAGGCGGAGAAGCACTGGTGGTCCTTCCAGAACGGATGCTCGGTGCCCAGGACGAGCTCGTGGGACGGATCCGCGGTGGCGGTGGCGAGTCGGGCCGTCTGGACCACGGCCACGAGGGCGAGGAGCGTCCAGCCGAGGGCGATCGCACGCCGGCGGGAGAGCGCGTGGTCGACCGCCGCCGGCAGCCGCCGGCCGAGCTCGTGGGCGCCGACGCCGACGGCGACGCCGACCGGGGGCAGCGCGAAGGCGGCGACACCCGCGGCCGGAGCGATTGCCAGCGCCGCGAGCGCGCCCCCTCCCAGCCCCCCGAGGGCGACCGAGCGGGCCGGCCGGTGGGAGAGATATGCGGTCAGGGCCGCGACGGCGAGGGCGGCCAGGGTCAACGGGAGCGCGGCGCCGGAGGCGAGCTCGGCGGTGTCGGCGGGATCACCCGCGGAACCGAACGCCTGGCGCAGGACCGCCGCGACGGCATGGGTCCAGACGACCGCCGCCACGGCACCGGCGCTGCCCGCCACGAAGCGGCGGCCGGCGCTCCAGCGGTGCGATTCGGGAAAGCTCATGATCGGATCTCCTTTCGGGTTCGTGAAGAGGTCTTCACCCCGGGAGTGCGCACGGAATCTCCTGGACCCGACACGGATCAAGCCCGCGAGTCGGATTCCGGAGTCCTGTCCTTCCCCTCACGCTGGCCGGCGCCGTGCTCCCGGCCCCCGCACGCGCCGGGGGGGGGCACGGCACGGCCGGCGGCTGCCGCCGGGCTACCGGGGGGCGGAGGACGGGCCGGGGGCGGCCGCGGGCAGGCAGTCGCACATCGCGTCCCAGGTCCGCTTCACGTCTTCGGCCCGCGTGCGCCAGTTGGTGACCGAGATCCGGGCCGCCGGAACGCCCCGGTAGACGGTCGGTGTGAGGAAGGCGGTGCCGTCGCTCCGGAGCTTGCCGAGGAACGTGTCGACCTCTTCCCGGGACCGCGGCTCACCCCGCTCGTCCACGAGCGTGAAGCAGACGCCGTTGAGACGGACCGGTGCCAGAAGCCGGAAGGCTGCGTGGGCCGCGATCCGCTCGCCGAGCCACACCGCGTGCTCGAAGCAGCGCTCGACGAGCGCCGCGTATCCCTCCCGGCCGTACGCCGCCAGGGTCATCCAAAGCGGCAAGGCGCGGACGCGCTGGCTGTTCTCCGGCGTCAGGTGGACGAACGTGCCCTCGTCGACCTCCGAAGGCAGGTACGGTCCGCGGCTCGCGAAGACCCGCCCCTGGAGGTCGAGGCGACGGGTCAGGACCACGGCGCATTCGTAGGGCACGTTGAGCCACTTGTGGGCGTCCACGGTGATGGAGTCGGCCTGCTCGAGACCCGACAGCAGGGGGCGGAAGCGAGGGCTCGCCGCCGCCACGGCCCCGAACGCGCCGTCCACGTGGAGCCAGAACCGGTGGTCATCCCGGAGCGCCGCGACGGCGGCGAGATCGTCGAAATCGCAGGTGTTCACGGTGCCGGCGTTGGCCACCACGATCGCGGGGCCGATCCCCTCGCGCTCGACCTCCGCGAGCGCGACCCGGAGGGCGTCGACGTCCACCGCCTCCCGGTCCGGCAGCGTGGCGACGGTGCGCAGGCACTCGCGGCCGAGGCCGAGCACCGACAGCGCCTTGAACACGCTCGAGTGCGGAGTGGCGGAGAGGACCGCCACCGGACCGAGGGCGGCGAGCCCGTCCGTCGAGACGTCGACGCCCCGGTGGTCTCCGACCCACTGCCTGGCGGTCGCCAGGGCCGTGAGGGTCGACGTGGTGGCTCCGGTCACGATCGCCCCGCCGAAGGAGGCGGACAACCCGAGCAGCTCCCGGACCATGCCGAGGGCGTTCAGCGTGAGCTGCCGGGCTCCCGACTCCGCGG
>JASFUJ010000113.1:0-7740 GCA_050050355.1 Acidobacteriota bacterium | reverse complement strand
CGAGCTCGGCCAGCGAGGCGGGCGGAGGCTCGAGAAAGAGGGTCTCGCCACCGCCGAGCGCGGCCGGCAGGGAGACGGTCGTCCCGTGCACCTCCGCTCTCCGCTCTTTGTGGAGCCGGTCCAGGGCACCGAGGACAGCCGCGCAGGTGACCAGGAAGGACTCGCGGGCCGCCGGGAGATCCGCCTGGAGGCGCTCGGGCCAGGAGCCGGGCTCTTGCGCGTGAAGGGCGGATTCGATCTCCGATCTCCGCTCGAGCCAGACCCCCTGACGGAGGCAGTTGCAGAGGTCCGCAAGATGCCGCGCGCACAGGCGGTGAAGGACAGCGTGGAGTCGTGGAGAGCTCGGCCTCTCTCTGCGCTCCAAGAGAGTCCGGATTGCCGTTTGAGGATCGCCGACCATCGTGTGAACAAACAAGCGATGACCTCGACACGGTATCACTCACCCGACGGGTCCGAGGCAGAGACCTCCGAGAACCAGACCGGCCCGGTCCCTGCCTTGGCAGGGCGCCCTACTCCGCCCGCAGCGCTTCGACCGGGTCCACCCGGGTGGCCCGGCGGGCGGGCAGGAGGGCCGCCAGGAGGGAGACCAGGGCCAGGACCAGGACTGCGCCGGCGAAGGCGGGGAGGTCGGTGGGGCGGATGCCGTAGAGCTGGCTCGCCAGGAGGTGGCCGCCGCTCCAGACCTCGGTCCAGGCCGCGGTCCAGGCCAGACACAGGCCGAGCGCCAGCCCGGCCGCGGTGAGGGCGCCGGCCCGGGCGATCACTCCGGCGAGGACGCGCCAGCGGCTCGCCCCGAGGGCCATGCGCACACCGATCTCCCGGGTCCGGCGGCCGACGGCGAAGGAGATCACCCCGTAGAGGCCGATGGCCGCGAGGGTCACCGCCAGCCCGGCGAAGAGGCCGAGGAGGGTCGTGAGCAGCCGGGGCCGGGCGGTCTGCTCCGCGGCCACCGCGCGCAGGGTCGTGAGCTCCGAGATCGGCTGGTCCGGGTCCACCCGCCGGACCGCCTGGCGGACCGAGCCGGCCAGCGTCAGGGGGTCGGCCGCGGCGGTGCGGGCGAAGACCTTCATGGTCGACCGGGGCGCCATGGCGGCGGGCACGTAGACCGCCGAGCCGGGCTCCGCCGCCAGCTCCTCGGTGCGCACGTCGCCGACCACCCCGACCACCGGAACCTCGGCCCCCTCGCCGGCCAGGAGGGTCTCGCCGACCACGTCGTCCCGGCCCCACACCTGCCGGGCGAACGACTCGCTCACCACGATCTCGGGCCGGCCCTCCGCCACGGCGCGCTCGTCGAAGATCCGTCCGGACCGGAGCGGAATGCCCAGGGTGCGGAAGTAGCCCCCGGTGACGATGAACGCGCCCACCTCCGGCTCCACCAGCTCCTCGCCCCGCCCCGGCACCCCGAACCGGAACGGCTCGCCGCCGCCGCGCAGGGGGACGGTCTTGGCGCCGCCCACCGAGATCACTCCCGGGACGGCCCCGACCCGCTCCAGCACCCGCCTCTGATAGGCCGATCGCTCGCTCCGGTCGTCGAACCGGTCGCCGTCGGCGGTGAAGCTGAAGGTGAGCACGTCGGCGGTCCGGAAGCCCGGGTCGACCCGGCTCAGCTCCCGGTAGCTCCGCAGCAGCAGCCCGGCCCCGATGAGCAGCGCCACCGCCAGGGCCGTCTCGGCCACGACCAGCGCCGCGCGCAGGCGCTGGCCGCCGCCGCCGGCGCCCGGGGCCGCGTGGAGCAGGCGGGCGCCGCGGGTCGCGGCGACCCGCAGCGCCGGCAGGAGGGCGAAGAGCAGGCCGGTGGCCAGGGAGACCGCCAGCGTGAACAGCACCACCCGGCCGTCGATCGCCACCGATCCGGCCCGGGGAACCGCATCTGCGGCGGCGGTCAGCAGGAGGTCGAGCCCGTACCGGGCCACCAGCAGGCCGAGCAGCCCGCCCCCGGCGGCGAGCACCGCGGCCTCGGCGAGCAGCGGGCGCACCAGGTGGCGCCGGCCCGCCCCGAGGGCGGCGCGGACGGCCATCTCCCGCTCGCGGCCGGCCATCCGGGCGAGCAGTAGGTTCGCCAGGTTGGCGCAGGCGATCAGCAGCACCAGGGCCACCGCGGCGAGCAGGGTCGCGAGCGGCGCCCGCACCTGGCCGACCACCGTCTCCCGGAGGTCCACCAGCCCGGCGCCGGTCCAGGTCGCGTTGGTGTCGGGGTACTCCCCGGCCAGGCGCGCGAGCGCCGTGTCCGCGGCCGCCTCGGCCTCCCGGACGCCGACCCCGGGAGCGAGGCGGGCGACCACGTCCTGCCAGCGGAGCGACCGGTGGGTGGGGATCGAATCCTCCCCGATCAGGGACAGCGGCGCCCACAGATCGGCCTCCGGAGAGGGGAACCGGAACCCGGCGGGCATGACGCCGAGCACCGTGAAGCTCCGCCCGGCGAGCACGATCGTCTGCCCCACCACGCCCGGGTCGGCGCCGAAGCGGCGGCGCCACAGGCCGTCGGACAGGACGGCCACCCGGTCCTCCCCCTCCCGGTCCTCCTCCGGCCGGATCGTGCGCCCGGCGGCGGCCGGAACGCCGAGGGTCTCGAAGAGGTCCCCGGAGACGTAGGCCACGTCGAGCCGGAGCGGCTGGTCGTCCTGCCCGCCTTCCGGCCCGCCGGCGGCCAGGTTCATTCCGGAGAGGCCCGGGACGAACCAGTACCGGGCGAGGGCCGAGAACGCGGCCGCAGGAGGCTCGCCCGAATCCGCGGACCCCGCGGACTCCGCCGAGACGGCCCGTTCGAGATCCTCGAAGTCGGGCGGCGAGAAGCTCCCCCGCTCGACGCCGCGCTCCGGGCTCCGGTGGAAGACGCGCACCAGCTCCTCCGGCCGCTCGTAGGGGAGAGGCCGCAGGAGCACGCCGTCGACCACGCTGAAGATGGCGCTGTTGGCGCCGATCCCGAGAGCCAGGGTGAGCAGCACTACGGCGGTGAAGCCCGGGCTCCGGGCGAGCGTGCGCAGGGCGTGGCGGAGATCCTGTCGAAGGCGGTCCATGGTCGGTCTCCCGTCGGGTCGTTCCACTCCGGACGAGGCAAGGCTCGTGCCAGCACGCCCGGCGCCGGACGCGCGGACTCCGGCGGCCGGAGGCGCCCGCGGGGCCGTTCGATTTCGAGACGTCCGATCCCACCCCCGGACGGGTGAAACCCTTCACGGGGATTTGCCACTCATGATCGAGGATTGGCTCAGGAGCTGCAACGATGAACGTCCAGGATGAGGATCCCAGAAGCCCCAGCACGACCGGACGGCCGGTCCCGTGGATCGCCGTCCTGGTCGTCGGCCTGGCGGTGGCGCTCGCGGCCCCGGTCCCGGTCCCGGTCCCGACTCCCGCGGAGCTGGCCGCGCCCTACGACCAGCTACTGCAGAACGAGAAGCTCACCGCGGCCATGGTCTGGGAGGGCGAGGACGGCCCGGTGCCCTACGCCGACTGGCCGCCCCGCCGCCGGGCCGAGCTGAGC
This sequence comes from Acidobacteriota bacterium, assembly GCA_050050355.1. GTDB lineage: Bacteria > Acidobacteriota > Thermoanaerobaculia > Multivoradales > DATKCC01 > JASFUJ01. The sequence continues at coordinate 4,262 of JASFUJ010000113.1, read as the reverse complement.
CGGTCGGTGCGCACCCTGGCGGCTCCCGACGGCGACCGGCCGGCCACCGGGAAGCCGCCGGCCGCGGCCGGGGATGGGACCGGCCCCCTCCTGACCCCCGATCGGGCCTGGGCCGTCTATCTGAACCACGTGGCGCACGCCCTGTGGCTGGAGGTCGACCACCGGCTGCCGTGGAGCCTGCTCTCCTTCACCTCGGATCAGCTCGCGCTCCTGCTGGACGCCCGCGAGCTCCTCGCCTACCTCCCGGATCGGAAGCGGTACGCCTTCGGCCCGGCCGGGGACGTCGCCGACCGGGACGCCGGCTGGGGGCAACGGTTCATGCTCTCCCAGGAGCTGCTGGGGCCGTCCCAGGAGGAGACGATCTGGGCCCTGGGAGGATGGCTCCGGCGGCGCGTCGAGTACCCCGCGGAGCCGCCGTTGCCCCACGAGGGCAAGTCCGAGCTCCGCGGCCTGCCGGACGTCCTGGCTCCGGCGACCGGGGCGCCACCGCGGGTCGCCGACTGCCACGAGCTCGCCGGCGTGATGGTCGCGCTTCTGCGCAGCGTCAACGTGCCCGCCGCCGCCCGCCGGACCCTCCTGAGCCTGCCCGGCAGCGAGCCCTCGGAGCACAGCCGGGTGGCCCTGCCCACCGTGGGGCGGGGCACCGCCGACGCCTCGGTGCTCGCCATGCCCCTCCTCCGGCCGAGCGGCAACGTGGTGCCGACCTCGGCCCTCTTCCCCACCCTGGGGTGGATCGCGGAGAACGTGAGCCACCCGCGGGACCTGGATTGCCGCGGCGAGGTCTGCCACGGGGACGCGGAGCAGGCGCTGTACAACATGGCGCGCCGCTCGATGGCCCTGGCGGTCAGCCACCTGCCGGACGGCCTGCTGATCAAGCGGGCCGGCGATGCGGGACCGGACGCCCCGGCGCCGGCGACCGAGGCCCTGCTCTCCGGGCGGCTCGAGACCTGGGGCGGCGGAGAGTTCGTGAAGCCGTTCTTCGAGGCCGCCGAGCGCCGGGCGATCGTCCGGCGGATCGACACGGAGATCGAGCGGATCGGCGAGGGGGACTGGCAACTGGGGGCCGAGCGGGTGCGCCGCCGCTGGCTCGCCGCGCAGCCGGGCGACGTCGAGACCGCCGACGAGCCGAGCCCTCTCAGCCCGCCTCGCCGAAACGGGCGAGCCGCCGCTCCAGGCGATCCAGCGTCTCCGACAGGCGACGGGTCGACGACCATGCCGAGGAGCCGTTCCCCTTCCAGGCCGGGCCCCACCCCGGAGACCGAGCCGGTCGTGGAGGCGCCTCCCGACGACCCCGACGGGTGAGGTCGAGCCCGCTCTCGCGGGGCTCGAGCCCGGCGTGGCGCCACAGGTCCCGTTCCTTCTCGAACAGGACGTCCTTGCGGATGGTCACCCCGTGGCGCTCCAGGAGAGGCGCCAGGTCCCGGTAGCGCTCCCTCAGGTCGTGGCGGGTCTGCCGGTAGGCGTGCTCGCACACCGCGACCCGCTGCTGGAAGCTGAAGATGTTGGTGAAGAACATCCGGTAGTCGTCGCGCCGGGGCTGGAACAGGACCCAGTCTCTGCCCGCGTAGCGCTCCTCGTAGGCGCGCAGGCCGACCTCGAGCCGCGAGTTGATCAGGGTACGGAAGGTCTGGGAGAGGACCGACGGCAACCCGCGATCGATCAGCTTGCCGCGGCGCATCACCCCGCGCTCGACGGCGCGCACGGTGTCGACGGGGACGATCGGGTTGACGCACAGGAGCAGGTCCGCTCCGGCGTCGAGGGCCACCGACGCGTGCAGCGTCTTCTTGAGCACGCCGTCGACGTAGAACCGCCCCTCGATCTCCACCGGCGGGTAGAGGCCGGGAAGGGCGACGGAGGCCTGCACCGCCTTCGCGAGCGGCACGTGGTCCAGGCCCTTCTCCCCGAAGCGCACGGCCTTGCCCGAGTCCAGGTCGGTGGCCACCACGTAGAGGCGGGTGTCGAGCTCGCGGAAGTCGTTGGTGCGCCCCTCCTTCTCGAACACCCGCTCCAGGTAGTCGTGGATCGGCTGGCTCTCGCAGACGCCGACGGGCAGGGCCCGGCCCATGCGGGTCAGGGAGCCGGCCAGGCTGTTGTCCAGCGGATGGCGCAGGTAGTCGAAGAGGCCTTCGAGGAAGTGACGGGGGACCGAGGCGCTCCGCCGCAGCCATTCCATGCCGGACGGGGTGAGGAAGGTCTCCGGAGTGAACGGGTGCTCGCCGGGCTCGTGGGAGACGATCGCCCGGCAGAGCTGGGCCGTGTCGATGCCGTTGACCAGGGTGGAGGCGATGAACGACCCCGCGCTCACCCCCACGTAGACGTGGAGACGGTTGAAGTCGACGCCTTCGAGCACCTCGTCGAGGGCCCGGAGGGCGCCGATCTCGTAGACCGCGCCCTGGGGGCCCCCACCGGCCAGGGCGAGCCCCACCCGGGAGCCGGTCGGGGTGCCGGTCTGCTTCGAACGAACCGCGAGACCACCGGAGTCGTCAGCCATCGGAGGGCTCCGGCCGGTCAGCGGGAGGAACCGGGCTTCGGTTCCTTGTGGAGGGCCTCGATCTTCTTCGTCAGCTCCTCCACCTTGCTGCTGAGGTCGTGGATCTCTTCGCGGGACGGCACGCCGAACCGGTGCATGGCGTCCGTGATCCGCTCGTCGATCATCTCCTCGACCTCCTCGAAACGGCCCTCGAACCGGGACCGGGCCTTCGAGCGAACCTCCTCGACCCGCTCCCGGACCCGCTCCTTGCCGTGGGCTTCCCACTCCCGACCCCGATCGACCAGGGAGTTGAACGCCTTGGTCCCCTCTTCCTCGGCCACCGCGAGGGCGCCGAGGCCGGCGAGCCAGATCCGCTGCGCGGACTCTTTCAGCTCCTTGCGCACGTCCTTTTCACCGCTCGTCTTCTCGGTCATCGGAAACCTCGTTTCTCGGTTCGTGTCGGTCCCGCCGGACGGTCAGTCCTTCACCGTCCGCTTCTTGCCGCCACCCTTCCTGGTCTTGTTCTTCGGGCCGGCGGACGTGCCCTCCGAAGCCGACCGGCCCTTCTTGGCCGCGGGGCTCCCGGACGGTTCGGCCGGCTCGGGGGCCTCCTCCAGGTTGGACAGGGAACGCTCGAGCTGCTCCAGGCGGTCCCGCAGGAGCGTCATCTCCTCCCGCGCCCGGCGGACCGGGCCGAGCCGGTCGATGGACGCCTCGACGAAGCGGCCGACCTGGCTCTGGACCTGTTCGAAGCCACTCGAGACGGTCCGCTCACCGAGGCGCACCAGCTCGTGGAGCAGCTCGCTCGGCAACGGCGCCGCCCCCTTGCGCCCCTCTTCCACGATGATCTGCGTCAGCGTCGGCGACGTGACGTCGGCCGAGGTGGCGTTGTCGACCACGCGCACCTCCTGGCCTTCGCGGATCCAGGAGGCGATGTCCTCCAGCGAGACGTACCGGCTCTCCTCGGTGTCGTAGAGCTTGCGGCTTTCGTAGCGTTTGATGAGCCGGATCATCACAGCCTCCTCCAGATCAGCTCCCGGTCGGCTCCCGGTCAGCGTCCAAATCTCCCCTGCATGCTACCGCGGCGCGGCATTCCGGTCAACGAATCTGCCGCGGCGCGGCATTTGCCGACTCCAGCCGGTCGAGCAGGTCCCGGGCCAGTGCGTCGAGCGATTCCAGGTCGGTCGGCTCCTCCGGCTGGAGGGGCAGCCCGACGATCGGCTGGTCCGCGGAGACCATCGACCGGAGCTGCTCCAACCCCCGGCGGTCCTGGGCTCCGAGCCATGCGAACAGGCGCCGGCCGTCGGCGACGCAGCGGTCCACCGCGGGCGCATCCTCCAGCCGGGGCTCCTCGCCGGGAAAGTCGGGGTGCACCCGGTTCACCACGATCGGGCCGAGCCGGTACCCCGCCTCGCGCAGCCGCCGCGCGAAGAAGAGGGTGTCCGGAATCCGCTCCTCCCCGGGGCCCGCCACCAGCACGAACAGCGTGCGCTCCGACTTGAGCAGCTCCTCCACCTCCGTGGCCCGGTCCCGGAAGCCGTCGTAGAGGGGGCCGAACGACTGGAAGAACTCGAGCATCTCGCGCAGGAAATCGAGCCCGATGACCCGGTCCAGGAGCTTTTCGACCTTCCGGTCCAGGAACTTCCAGCCGGTGGCCGCCCGCAGGTGCCCCTCGTCGTCGAACCAGTCGCGCATGGCGATCTTGAGGGCTCCGCTCTCCAGGAAGCCGACGATCCGGGACGGGGCCTCCAGGAAGTCGAGGGCCTGGCGGGTGGGCGGCGTGTCCAGGATG